>CAYZEX010000030.1:0-12278 GCA_964477675.1 uncultured Isosphaeraceae bacterium | reverse complement strand
TATATCCGCGATTCATCATTTTCAAAATACGGTTTGAACCCGACTGCGCCGGAACGTGCAAGTAATTACATATTCGTGGACAGTCACGCATAACCTCTAAAATATCATTACCAAAATCCTTTGGGTAACTTGTGACAAACCTCAGCCGTTTAATCTTTGGAACCTCATCATGAATGCGCTGAAGTAAATTCGCAAACGTCGTCACTCTCTCGTTTTCATCAATCGACTTACTAAACGCAGTAATACTAGGACCCACTTGTGGAACTTCGTTGCCACCGCTGTTGAGTGCAACCCCATGTGTGTATCTGTAGTGATTAACCGTCTGCCCAAGTAACGTAATTTCAATCGCTCCAGTTTCAACCAGTTGCTTACATTCTTCAATAATTGCCTCAGGCGGCCTGTGCACTTCTGCCCCTCGCGTGTTTGGAACAACACAGTACGTGCAAAACTTGTTGCATCCTCTTGTAATACGAACATACGCGCTTTTGTTCGAGGTACTTCGATGGTCAGGATTGAACGCTCTTGCAAGATCAAGCAATTCTAAATTATCGTCAACGGCCGAAAGTGCAGCAGATCTCCTAGAGCGGTTCCCCTGAAGAGCGCTTCGATCGGTAGCACTCAACCGTTCGCCAGCAACCGCGTTATGTAACATCGTTGGAAGTCGGTCGAGTTCACTTGGACCACAAATAAAATCTATCTGAGGGTATTTCCCAAGCAATCGTTTTCCTTCACGCTCGGGCAGGCACCCCAGCATGCCAACAACTACTTCACGACCATCATTTTTTTCAACCCCAAGTTCTCCTATTCTGCTCAATACCTTGTTCTCCGCCTGCTCACGAACCGAACACGTATTAAACAAAATAACATCTGCAGTTACCCTATCTTCGTGAAATACATAACCAAGAGCAGCAAGCTGATCTTGCACAAGTTCACTATCAAGTTCGTTCATCTGGCAGCCAAATGTCTCCAAATAAATAAGACCTGTTCCATTTGATTGTTCCATCTCTTGAGGCATTTGCAACAGCATAGTATGACCGAAACCACGACCTATTGTGCGGGAAATAATCTAAAACTGACGATATGAATGGGTACATGCGAGCAGGACAAGGCATCATTGTTATTTCAATCACTCTGCTAATGCTCGGCGTTATTATGGTGAATTCTGCTGGGATGCAAGTTTCAAATGAGCCATTTTCCCTAACAAACATCCTCACAAACAAACCTACGATGTTGGCGTTTTTCGCAATCATTGCAATGTTCATAGGTAGTAGATTTCCACTCCACTTTCTAGAGAAACGACCTTGTGGGGTCGCTATTATCTATTGGTTACTTCCTTTATCACTTTTATTACTCATGATGGTGTACGTACCTGGAGTCGGGAAAGAAGTAAATTATTCTCAACGATGGATTGATTTTGGCGGAATTAACTTCCAACCAAGTGAAATTGCAAAGTGGGTCATGGTTGCTGTTGTTGCGTGGTGGAGTGCTCACCATTTTGAATCATTAAAAATGTATTGGAGGGGTTTTATACCCCCGCTTATAGGTATTGGTGCCATCGCAGCAATTATTGCCGTTGAAGATCTCGGAACTGCTGTATTAATTTTTGCAACTGCGTGTTTTGTGCTTTTTGCAGCAGGATCAAAGTTGTGGCACTTTGCAACCTTCGTTCCTGTAGCCCTTGGGGGGTTTTATCTTGCCGTTTACCAAGTTGAGTACCGAATGGTTCGGTTGCTGACATATCTTGATCCTTTCAATGCCCCTGAAAAAGATCGATACCACATTATGCAATCAATGTCGACCATTTCGGAAGGTGGGCTCTCTGGCCTTGGACTTGGAAGTGGCATCCACAAATTTGGATATCTTCCTGAAGATACAACTGATTTTATTTATGCTGTCATTTGCGAAGAACTAGGCATTTTTGGATCTATCGCAGTTGCTGCTCTATATATAGGGATGGTTGCCTTGGGGGTTTGCATTATTCGCAAAACCAAAAACGCATTTCAGCAACTTTTTGCTCTTGGCATTATTGTTACTATTGGACTTCAAGCTGGAATGAATATTCTCGTTGTCACCGCCCTAATCCCTACGAAGGGAATTGCTTTGCCATTACTTAGCAACGGTGGTACAGGGTGGCTTCTAACAGCATTTTGTATTGGGCTCCTTAACTCGATTGATCGAAAAAACGATACAGTAATGGCAATGCCATTCCATCAACCCAAAACCAATACCATGTCACATGCCTAACATCCTCATTGCTGGAGGAGGAAGTGGTGGGCATGTAGCTCCTGCTATAGCGGCAGCAGAGGCATTGCAATCTTTGGAATGTTCAACTGTTCTTGCACACTCAAACAGAGAAGTGGATTCCTTGATGGCAATCAACACTCCTTTCCATTGCATTACGCTGCCAGCGTATCCGCTATCTTTCAAACCAATTCGATTTTTAAAGTTTTGTCTTGGTTTTTTTCAATCCCAAAAATGTGTTTCCCATCTCATTAAGCATAACAATATTGATTGCGTACTTGCAACAGGAGGATATGTCTCAGCTCCTGCATTGAAAGCTGCAAAGAAACAACATTGTCCAACCGTCCTTCTCAATTTAGATAACCCCCCGGGTAAAGCAAACCGCCTGGCTGTTCGATGGGCGGATACTGTGCTCTCAACTGTAGATTGTTCGCTTCAAAACGCAACAAAAATACCTCCGCCTCTTCGCAAAAATGTGATTGCTCCAGAAAAAAATGCTCAGTGCTACGAAAGATTTGACCTTGACCCACACCGATTAACTTTACTAGTCACTGGCGCTTCACAGGGCGCTTCAACAATCAACGAGCTTGTTCCGTTACTTGCAAAAGATGTTCCAAACAGTTTCCGCAATTGGCAGGTTCTACACATTGCTGGCTCTAATCATGTTGATGTCGTAACGAAGTATTGGAAAAATACCAACGTTCAATATCGAGTCATTGACTTTGTTCAGAACATGGGGGACGTTTGGGGAATTACAGACTTAGCGATTACGAGAGGTGGCGCAAACACGATTGCTGAACTCTCTATAAATGCAGTTCCTGCAATTGTTATGCCATATCCATATCACCTAGACGAACACCAAAGGACAAATGCGAAACCACTTGAATCAGCCGGTGGAGTCATAATTGAAAAAGATTTTATCACTACTTCACATAATGTATCATCTGCTGGAAAAACATTACTGTGGCTATTGAAAGATCACAAAAAACGGTTTGAAATGCGTCAATCTCTTGTTTCCTTAGAGCCAGAAAATGGAGCAGTTGCGGTAGGACACGCTTGCATAAGCTCTATCACTGGTTAACATCAAGAATTCACTAGTTTTTTCTGGCGTTCTCAACGAATCGGGGTATTCTTAATGGCAAGTTTATGAACAATACGAACAATAATCTCTCTTCAAGGTGCGTCGTGTTGGTCCCATTGGATCACATAGAAGCAGCCCGCCAAATTGTAGACAAGTTTCAACTTACTGCAACACTGGAACATCATCCTTCATTAGCAATGGCTGAAGTTTGCTTGCTACATCAACAAATCACCAGCAAGCAAGCCTGGGTCGGAGACTCTTCCTTTGCCCACCTTGTATTGATTCATACAAACGAGATGTTAGATGTACAGAGAATGGTGGATGCGATACGAAAATATTTACCCCAAGTTGCTATCTCTGAACTTAGGGATGGCCATATTGAACACATCGACAACAAATGTGATGCCATAAATGAGTTAAACGAACCACCAATAATTCACTCTGAAGCAATTGACGCAGATGAGTTATCTATGTTGCTTGATAAAACTACACACGAGGTGGATGAAGGATGACAAATCGCCGTACAAGAAGTTCCATTGTGTTTGCCGGTACATTTAACGAAGAGCTCATCTCAGGTGTAGACCAACCTGTTCGATGTGTTCGCACTTTATACGACGCTATGGGCGAGATTGCGACGTGTAGCGCTTCTGATTACGTTGAGGCCGTTGTTGTTGATGACGATTTACTCCAAACTGACTCAGTCGAAAACCTTGATGCAATTCGACGGATTGACCCATCAGCAGTAATCGTCGTTGCAGGTTCAAACAAATATGTTGCTCAAGCAGACGCTTCTGTGCCAAAAAACACCACAGCCTCTCGACTATGTTCAGCAATTGTAAATGTTAAATCGCAACCAGTAGTCATAAATTCTACTAGCGATCTAGATTTAGATGAGATACTAGGAATAGAAGATAAAACAAACATTGTCGCAAACAATTCAAATCTTGGTGATGTTGATTTAGTACGGTCTCTCATGCATTCCCCATCGAATTTCAAGGAAGTACTTGTAAACTTATTGCTACAACAAACAAGTTGGGCATTTTGTTCAATAATTGATGACAAACCATCAGCACCACCCGACGCAAACGTCGCACCAATCCGATATGGACATGAAGAACATGGATTCCTTGCAGCGATAGGCGCAACTGAAAGTGACCTACAAAGATGGTCTCATTGGGCTGGGTGTTGGCTCAATATGGCACGCAAGCAACAACAACTTAAACTTCTTGCGTACAGAGATGAATTGTCCGGAGCATGGAATCGACGGTTCTTACGGACCTGTCTATCAAAAGAATTACAGATAGCACGGGAAAATAGACGACCACTCACTATCATGATTTTTGACATCGATGATTTCAAACATTACAACGATCGCTGGGGGCATGATGCTGGGGACGAGATTATTCGTGAACTTGTTCGATTGCTTCAAACAATTATCCGTAAAGGTGACCACGTTTGTAGAATTGGCGGAGATGAATTCGCTGTTCTATTTTGTGATCCAGAACCACCACGCGAAGTGGGTTCAAATCATCCTACTACAGTAGAAATACTCGCGAAAAGATTTAAGGAACAAGTTGCAAACGCATGTTTCCCAAAACTAGGTAGTGAAGCAACTGGCATTTTGTCGATTTCAGGTGGTCTAGCATCATTTCCATGGGATTCCACAGATATAGATGGTTTATTAGGAAAAGCAGATCAACGTTTACTACAATCCAAACGGCATGGCAAAAACTCCATCACAATTGGCAAACACGATTAAACCCCAAAGATCAATATAGTGATGAGTAGAACACTAATTCTCTCAGATATTCATTTCTGCAGAAAACCGTCAAAAGTAACCTCTGGAAAACAAATTCGTGCACTGTGGGAAGGATGTGACACATTAGTACTCAACGGTGATACAACTGAAACGCATTCTATTCGTTATTCTGATGAATCAAAAAAATTAACAAGAGAGTTAGTTGATTTAGCTAAAAAAGACGGGGTTACAACAAGACTTATTTGTGGAAATCACGACCCTCTCGTGAGTGAAACTGATTATTTATGGTTCTGTAACAATCAAGTTTTGGTGTTTCATGGGCACGTTGCATTTCCTAACGTTGCCCCTTGGAGTTGGCGTGCACCATTTGTCCTTAAGGCAAGACAAGCATATTTAGAAGAGTCCGGAGATGGTTTCTTGGAACAATTAATTGCTCTTCGAAAAGCGTCACATGATTCGGCCAGTGGCAAATTCAGTACAGACCGCCCATCAACTGTAAAAATGTTATTGTTAGGTCTACCAGCAACGTTTCGTATCTTTCAGGGATGGTGGAAGTTTCCATCGCTGATTTCTAATTGGGTAGAACAATATGCACCATCTGCAAACTACATCATCACTGGGCATACACATCACGCAGGGATTTGGAAAAGAAATGGTAGGGTCATAGTCAATACTGGATGTTTTGGTTTTCCAACTCACCCAAGAGCCGTCATAATTGAGGATTCCAACATCGCTGTCTACCGATTACGAATTTCAAACGGAGTTTATTCTCTTGGTCGTGTTTGTGATTCTTGGAATGCACGGTAGGCCTTACTTTGCAAATTGCAATCCAACCCTTTCTCAATAATACGCGAAGCAGCGGCTAGCAACTCAAAATCTATTCCTGTATTGATTCCGTTCTGATGCGCAAAGAAAACTAAGTCTTCTGTTGCAAAATTGCCCGCTGCACCAGGCGCGTACGGGCAACCTCCAAGTCCACCGGCAGAAGAATCAAAACGAACAACTCCACAATGCATCGCTTCTCGAGCACATTCCAGCGCGCGCCCATGTGTGTCATGAAGATGCAATACGGACTCTTCCGGAGTAAGGACACCATCGAGTGCTTCGTATAACATTTTGATATCGTCTGGTTTAGCAACACCGATTGTTTCGCCTAGGGCTATGGTGCCCACCCCCATATCGAGCATCCGCTTCGCTATTGAACGAACAACAGCTAAATCAGTAACCCCCTCGTATGGACAAGCGATAACACAACTTATGTAACCGCGGACTTCAATGCCACACGAAAGCGCATGTTCAACGATTGGCACAATGCGTTTCAGTGCACCTTCAACAGAAGTATTGGTATTTCTTAAACAAAATGTTTCAGTTGCAGCCGTTACCACAGAAACTTCATCTACACCTGCAGCCAATGCCCTTAGCCAACCACGGTCGTTAGGCACTAGGCCCATATATTTTGTATTTTCATTTCTATCAATTCCTGCAAATACTTCGTCAGCATCAGCAAGTTGAGGGATCCACTTTGGATGAACAAATGCACTAACTTCTATAGTTTTCAACCCAGTCAACGAAAGAGCATTGATGAAATCTATTTTATCCGATGTAGTTAAAAACTTTGCTTGGTTTTGCAAACCATCTCTTGGACCAACTTCCGTTATTTCAATTTGTTTTGGCCACATAGTCATGATATTTCATCGTTTGAGATTAATAGCAACTCAGTGAGATTTGCGGATAGAGTTTCAGGACCAACAAAGAGGTAGGTTTTCGTATTAGGATTTGCATGTTTTTTGCCAATCATCGCTATAGCCGTTGGTACTCCTCCTCTAAGTGGGCTAATTGCACTTGATGTCACAACACCAATTGGTGTTCCAGAACCAGCCTTATTATCATCCCAAAGTTGCGCACTAGCAATTGGTAACTCCTCCGAGTCCATTTGGAGTTGCATCAACCGTTGTTTCGGTTGCCCTAATGATTCCATCCTTGCAACAACTTCTTGTCCTAAATAGCAACCCTTGTTAAAACTAACTCGGCTCGCAGTAAGACTGGTTTCATGCGGGAGAGCATTTGAATCAAAATCAATCATAAAGACAGGTGCTCCACGCTCAACCCTAGCCATATTTAATGCATACCAACCAATAGGTTTCACTCCTTGTTCAACATAGTTTTTCCAAACATCCTCAACACTATCCCTTGAAAGGCAAATCGCTATACCTTTGATGCCAAGAAAAGTATTTGGCAAAGTAAAAACGTTACCTTCACCACACATTTTAGTATCTGGACCTAAACACCAGAGCCAGTGTGTCATGTCAGTTACATCTTGAACATCAACTTCTTCCATCACAATGTATGAGGAGATATGTTCACAAACTTGGTTCACCACAGTAATATCAACATCAACAAGAATTCTATCTTGTAAGACATGAATAATTGCGTCTGCTATGATAGATCCAAGTCTACTCGTTATAAAAGCTAACCGTGACTCCCCTTCATTCATATCTAGTAACTGCTGAGTTGAAAGACGATTAATACATTCAAGACGATCTTCGCCCGTTAACTGAATTGTTCCTCGGCATGAAGCATCAAAAATACCAGTGCTTTTCTGAATAGAAGCATATTCCAATTCTACATAACCAGAAGTTGCTAATACACTAGAACCACTCTCCCCCCAAGGTAGAAATTCACTTAGCAACTGTGTTTTGAATTCACCGATTGAAGCACCCTCACGTTGCACGCCATCGTATTCAACAACATGCTCCATCTCAAACTGTTCAAGTAGTTCATGTAAAGGAGATGGAATTGTCATGTTGTCTCCTGCAACTTCATACTTGCTTTGATAAGTTGATTAAATATATCTTGACCAAGTCTGAAATCTTCTGTGCGCTCAGGATGCCACTGAACACCAACATACCAACTCCTTTGAGAATCACGAATGGCCTCAATTACGCCGTCTTGAGATGTCCCAATAATCTCCATAGATGCCACTTCTATCATCGCTTGGTGGTGATGGCTGTGCACAACGCCATTGCCAATAATGCCTGATATTGGATGGTCAGCGTTCAAATGGGTTGATGCAAGTGGTTGGGGTAAGTCCTGCTCAATTGTTCCTCCTGCAATCAATCCCATCCATTGCATTCCAAGGCAAACTCCAAGAACCGGTATTTCTGGATATTGTTGCAATATCCTAAGCAAACTAAGTTCGAACTGTTGTCGCTGTGAAGAGACCGGAATTGCCTTTTGGCTTGTTTGGATTCCCCACTCTTCCATATTTGGATCATCACCCCCAGAAAATATAAAACCATCACAAATTGTTAAATAATGCGATTCCATCCCAATAACTGGAGGAAGAATAATGGGAATACCCCCACCTAAGCGAACCGCGGTTGAATAGGCAGCGGCAATTCTGTGCCGTTTTTCATGGCAATCTGAGGTAATTCCTATGATTGGCAACATTAATTGTGCAGGATACACTCACACTTCATGGCTTGCCCGGACGCACGAGGTTTTGTATAATTCCACGTTCTCGTCGCCTCAAACTCCTAGGTTGGGGCTACATCCAATCCATGACGAAAGGCAAACTATGAGCAAAGACTACGGCAGACCAATTTCGAAAACGTATCTTAAAACAGACAATCGAGATAGAAGTTATATCGACTATAAATCAGTCGATGATTTACGTCGATTGATGACACCCAACGGGAAAATCTACTCCAGAAAGAGATTGGGTACGTCTGCTAAAGAACAAAGAATGGTCGCTCAAGCAATTAAGCGTGCTCGCTATATGGCTCTTCTTCCCTTCACTTCTGGCACAATGTAATTAAACTTTGATTCTTGGGTGGTAACTAATTCTTCGTAAATAACCTACGAACGAACTTTGTTATTCCTTCCCAAATCAATCTGGAACGAAGGCGGCGCAAATCGTTGTCATGTGGGTCAACCGAGAGGCCCCTGCGAACCCATCCCCATGCTGATCGATATCGATTATTTTTGACTGCTGCGAGTGCCAGGTTATGTAAGGAAATGACACAATTAGGCTCGTGTCGTAATATTTTTCGGCTAACCGATGCTCCATCATCAACTCTTCCAGAATCGTATAATGAAAGAGCCAACAGTCGAAGTATTTCTACCAACAACGGACTATCTTCTGTAATTGATAGTTGGACTGGTTCAAGTAATGCCGTTGCCAGTGATGGCTCGCTTACAGCAAGTAATAATTTTGCAACAAAAAGTTTCTCGCGTACACTTGCATCTTCATCCATACGTTCAACATATTCCTGCAAAAGGGGTTTTGCAGCAACCGGTCGTTGCATCGCGAGCAAGGCTTGAGCAAGATGCAAAGAAGCCGATGGGTGGTATGGGCATAGCCGTCTTACGAGCCCCCAAGCAATAAACGCTTCCTCCCACCGGTGTTCTTCCATTGCAAAATTACCAGCCCGAATATGAGCATCCACATTCGCTGGTTCTAGTTCCAAAACTCTATGCAGTTTTATCAAGGCTTCATTCGTTCGACCGGACTCTGCAAGAACATCAGCGTGGAGAAGAAGCGCCTGAACATTTCCCGGGTCTTCCCTGAGTTCTTGCAACAATATTTGTGAAGATTGCTGCCCTTGTCCTGAGGAAATCAAGGCACTTGCTAATCGTAGTCGCCCACCCTGTACGGTTGAATCAATTTTCAACGCCTCTCTTGCGCACCAAATGGCTCGGTCAAAGAGTAATCGTGATTGTAAACTTCCGCTCATTGCCACAAGGACGTGGGCACTTGGTTCTTTAAGGGCATCCTGTGCCATGTAAAAAGTAGTTTCAGCAGCATCGTGATTGCCGATGGATGAATTTGCATCGATAAGCATTGCCCAAGCAGGTTCGACATTGGGCTCCAATGAGATTACCCGCTCAAGCCATTGAATTGCATCTTCAAATCTACCCAAACGAAGACAGGTCGACCCGGCCGCTAGTTGAGGATCAACCGAATCAACCAACAACCTCGACGCTTGTTCATAACTAGATAACGCTTCTCCGTCGCGTCCTATCCGTTCAAGTGTGAGACCAAGATTAAAATGCCAATCGCCTTGGTCAGGATCAATTTCAAGTGCTTTGCGAAGCTCCACCTCTGCTTCTGCCCATCGTCCTCGCTCAAACATTTCTAATGCTCGGTCAGCGTGCTGTTCTGCATCTTGCCACATACTCATAACTCCATATTGTATGCCGGATACTGGAACTTGTTACCCATAATTCCATTCGTTTTATGCTGAATCGAATACACTGCACGAAATTCATGAAGAAAGTTATTTTAAGTCAAATCCTTATAATCTCTACCGCAAGTATTGTTTTTTTGTCTACTGGATGTATTGTTCGCCAAACAACCTCTGGGGAAGAACAACCCGAACTATCCCGACAATCACAAAACCCATACAATCTAAAACAGGTACAAACGAAAAAGAACCACTCAACACTCGATACTAAGGAAACTCTTAAGAAACGACTCCTTGAAACGTATGAGTTGTATTTCCCTCTCCTGCCCAAGGATAAACAGAAGGAAGAAATACCTTCACTTCTTCAAGATCCACTCCCTGAGTTGCGAAAATTTGGCATTGAACGAGTAAAGGTACTCATTAAAGATCAGGAAACAATTGGATCGGAAAAAGAACTGGTTGTGAACCTCATCAATGACCAAGATCCAACCGTAAGGCTAGAAGCTGTGCGATTATTACCTGATTTTTCAGGTGTTACTGGGCTCGCTAAAGATGTTGCATACGCTCTTTACGAAGAGGAAGATACTCAGGTTCAAGAAGCTCTCCTTGATTTTTTCAATGTTCAACCGAATATTGTCGCAATAGAGCCAGCCTTAGAACTACTCTCTTCAAGTGCCAGCACTCGCAATGCATCTGCTCGCACCTTAATAAAATTATTTAGTTCACCGGAAGTCACAATTCCGCACGAAACTAACAAACGAGTTCTTAAAATTGTTAAAAACAAACGCAAAAGAGACAAAAAGAATAAGAATCTCATCACCCTAGAAGCAATGTTAGGCACACTCAAGGACAAGGAAAAACTAGTTGATTTTCTCGATCGCGAAAACTTTCGTTTTGCTGTTGCAAAAGGCTTTGCGTTATCCGGTTATGCTCAACCTCTATTTAATATGATAACTTCAGAATCTTCCCCTTACCAATCCGACCTGTTTCCATACACTCTGGATGCCCTCCAAAAACAAGGTGGGATTGATTCCTTTGTGAAACTCATGGATTTGCGTGACTTGAAAATGCCCGCCGACCAAGAAAAAAAGTGGAAAGAGGTTGTTAACAAACTAGCAACTTCACTCAGCACTCGCGATCTGCTTGATGCTGACGAAATATTAATGCAAAATAAATTAAACGATTTACGAAAAACTGTTCTTATTAGAGTGTGGGACAGTCCAAATAATCAAGTAAGAAAAGATATTGCTAACACACTTATACCCCTTCTATTATCTTATGATGAGGCAGCTAAAGCGTTTGGGCTCTTTGAAGATTTTGGCGATTCACTCCTTGATGAGGAATTACTCACTTTGAAATTTAGTGCGGCCATCAAAGCAAATTTCTGGGATGCAGCAGCAACAATCAAAACTGAACCTGAAGCTTGGATCATCGAATGGATTAGAATGAAGGATGATAAACCAGAATCTGCTGAAGTTCTAAAGACTGAAATTACCCAACGATTTGATGCGCTACTCACACTAGAGCAACGGCAACAATTAGGTATTGAGACACAAACTATCCCCACTGAAGAAACACATTAACCACAAGAGAACACCAATGTCTTCCAAACCAACAAGAATGCGGAAAGAAAGAGATTCAATGGGCGAGATGGAAGTTCCAGCACATGCTCTATATGGTGCAACAACACAAAGGGCGGTCTTAAATTTTCCCGTATCAGGAAGGCGAATACCATCATCAGTAATTTTTGCATTCGCATTGCTTAAACGCTCTGCGGCAATTGCAAATGCAAAACTGAAATTGCTTGAAGAAAGAAGAGCAAAACTCATCATCGATGCGTGCGATGATGTCATGGAAGCATTAAGTGATACGGGGCGCTGCGAAGCAATGATGTTGCACTTCCCAATTGATGTGTTCCAGACCGGATCTGGCACTTCAACGAACATGAACATGAACGAAGTAGTTGCAAAAATTGCAAATAAAAAGGCAAAATCAAAAAATGCTATTCATC
>CAYZEX010000029.1:0-12305 GCA_964477675.1 uncultured Isosphaeraceae bacterium | reverse complement strand
AATCAGGAGCAAACCCAACTCGGATATCATCATCCCCTATTGATTCTTCCCATCCTTTTAGGATCAACTCAAATCCTCCGTCTTCGTGATGTTGATAGGTCATTCCTTTTTCAGAAGCTTGCACTTTGCGCTCTTCATTTGATGTTTCCTCATTGCTCCAATTAGAGACAAGTGCTTTTGCCTCACTTAGTTCATCTGGAACCATAATAAAATGATTTACGCCTGCAGTAAATAAATTACCAAGCGAAACACTCATTAGGAACAACGCCATAATAACTGACTTCATTTTCTTTGGTGCTTGTGTGTAAGCGAACTCTAACCCAGTAATGGATACCATTACTTCAGAAGCAGTCAAAATTGCATATGCAAGGACCTGCCAGCCAATTGATGGTCGCTCACCTGCGTCTACCCAACTTTGCACCATGCCAATCATCGCAAAACCTGCAACCATGACAAACAAGCCCAGTGAAATTTTTCGAATCGGTGTCAACTTCCAAACTTTATTAATCAGTGGATACACAATAAATTGGAAAATTGGAATGTAAATCAAAATCATAATTGGGTTCACTGCTTGGATCTGAGAGGACAGCCAATGCATGCCGAGCCAATTCCTGTTTAAGTCCTCTGCTTGCAAAACCCATGAAGAGCCCGTTTGGTCGAACAAAGCCCAGAACACTGCTATAAAAATGAAGATGATTGCAAGTTTAAAAATTGCTTTCAAACCAACGCCAGAAAAAGTTTCCTTAAACCATTGCATGCCGCCAGCAGGAATATGAATAAACACTTTCCGACCCATCCAAAAAGCAATGGTGGCTATTGCCATCAATACACCCGGCACACCAAATGCCAAGTGTGGCCCATACCATTCGAGCAACCAAGGTGTAAGCATTGTGGACAAGAATGCGCCTGTGTTAATCGAGAAATAAAACCACCCGAACACTTTCTCTATCAACCGAGCATTTTTCTTCCCGAACTGGTCCCCAACATGTGCAGACACACATGGCTTAATGCCACCCGAGCCAACCGAAATCAAGACCAAGCCAATTGCGAGAACAATTCCGGGTGACAGGTCGAGCCAAGCTGTCGAACCCATCATTGCAAGTACACCGTGCCCCAAACAGTAGACGACGCTCAAAATCATAATTGTCAAGTATTTCCCAAGGACAATATCTGCAAGCAGTGCTCCAAGGATTGGAAAGAAGTAGACCGCAGTTGTAAACAGGTGGTAATTCGCCATTGCCTCGGGTTCAGACATCGCTTCAGTGCCAGACCCAGGCAACATGAACAAGTACTGTGTCATGAAGATAACGAGAATCGCCTTCATCCCATAAAAACTAAAGCGTTCTGCTGCTTCATTTCCAATAATGTAAGGAATGCCCTTTGGCATTTTTTCAGAAGGAACGGGAGCAGTTAAATATTTGTTTGACATCTAGAGTTAACTTTCTTTCTTAATAAACCGTAGGTTCTCACAATCTTTGACAACACCGGGGAATTGTAAAACGCAACTATGCATCGCGACATAGACACCCGGATCCAATAATTTTACAACAGAAAATGATTCGACAAGGTTCTGCAGTGCATCGGTATTTCGCATAATCCAAGGTCGCATTGCACCGGTAATCACACAGGGAACTGATAAATTAGGCAATTCCTCAACAATACTTTCACCTGTAACTGAAAGCGTATCGGTTCCATGAATGACAACCACGCCATCATGTGTTTTTGCGTACACACCAACTTCTTGCGCTATTTTCTGATGATCCTCTTCAGACATATCACGACTATCTTTATCCATTAAGGAAATACGAGTGAGTTCTATACCATCAAGTTGTAGAGACCCAAGCATCATTTCAAGTACTGAAGTCCCATTCGCAAGGATACCTTCATGCTCATCGTACGTTTTTTCTATCGTGCCGCCTGTCGATATAAGTGCAACTGAAAATGTATTTTTCAATATATCATTACTCCACAATAATCGTACAAGGAATTCGAGATGTGACGGGCTGTAAACACGAATCTTCGTTGCATGCCTGCCAAGTAGCCATAATGGAAACCACACCCGATGCTTTCTCACTCGCTGTTACTGTGACTGGGACAACCACTGTTGGACCAACAAATACTTCCACTTGTTCACCAGCAGAGAGAATAACCTTACCCTTAGGCCATGTCATAGAAATTGCAATATCTTCATTCATTGTTGTGAATTCGAGCGGAACTGCGTATTCGTTGATTGGATTATCTGAATTCACATGCCAACCCAAAGCTAATCGAAGTGTTACTTGCACTGTCGCAGTGCCACCAGAAGGAATTGAAACCGTTGCTGGTTTGCAAGCCATAATAACTGGTGAAAACTCCGACATATCATTTTCTACTTCGCTTTCAAACAATTCTGGATTTGTCTGAAGTAGTGCATGCAGCCCTTGTGTAGCAACAACAGCAGCGAGCGGTGATTTACTAATAAGTTCGCTCTCTGATTCTAGGGTACGCATTGCATCATCCAAAAAACGAGTGTTATTTGTAAACTTAGCAAGCAGGGTTTGGTCCATTAGTATTAAAGATGTTGCTGCTGGCATTGCCCCATCCGACTGTACTCGAGTACGAACAAATAAATCTGACTGTCCCTCTTCGGTGTCATACCATCCTTCACCATTCACGTAGAAAAGTGACTTGGCTTTATCGTATAACTCCTTGGCTTGATTAAGTATTGATTGTGATTGGTTTGCTTCATAGATAGCAAGAAGCCCACGGATAAACGCACTGTAATCAATAAGAAAGGCATTTGCTCCCACCTTACCATTTCGCCAAGTTCTAAATAACTTCCCATCATCGGATTGCATATTGTTAACAATAAAGATAGCCGCTTGCTCTGCCCTCTCAATCCACTCTGGATTGTTCATGATTCGTCCAGCATCGGCGTACCCTCTCATCATCATGCCATTCCAAGCAGTAATAACTTTGTCATCAGTTAAGGGTTGGTCCCGAGTGTCACGGATTGCAAGTAATAACTCATTAATATCATCGAGTTTTTGTTGAAATTCAGGATACGTCATTCCATATTGTGCTGCTAATTGCTTTGGATAATCCACCAAGAATAACACGTTCGACCTTGGCACATTGGGATGATGTGGATCTTGAAAATTAGTGCCTTTGTCAACTCCGTACACGGCAAGTGTGAAATCGAGGTCGTCTTCGTGTTTCGTACCACTGAGCGCATCTTTAATTTCTTTTGCTCTCCATAAATATGTTTCACCCTCTAGATGATTTGATTCTGCATCTTGAGCAGACAAGAAACCGCCAGCTTCTAGGCTCAATTCTCGATCCACATATCCAAGTGTATCTTCAACAACCCTCGAGTAAACTGGATTGCCAGTTTTTTCATACGCTGTCGCATAAGTAGAAACGAGTTGTCCATTGTCGTACAACATTTTTTCAAAATGCGGAACAAGCCATTTGTCATCCGTGCTGTACCGATGAAATCCACCACCAACCTGATCATAGATGCCACCCATGAGCATATGATCGAGTGTATTTATTACCGCTTTTTGAACCTTTGAATTCTCCCAACTCGTTGCCATAAGGTAATCAGAGTATATTGGCATAGGAAACTTTGGTGCATTTGAAAAACCACCACGCGATGCGTCGTGCCTTGAAAGCAACGATGCAACACCATTCTCGATTGGCTTATCGTCCAACGGTACCGATTCTTGTCGGGTAGTTAGTTGATTGGTAACAGCATTCCCAATCAATTTCGCTTGTTTCATTACCATTTCATTATCAGTTTCCCATTTATCTGCAACCATGTTCATAACTGAAATGAAACCAGGACGACCTCCTTGATCCTCTTTCGGGAAGTAGGTACCTCCATAAAATGGCTGAAGATCGGTTGGCTCCAAGAATAACGAGATAGGCCAACCACCTCGACCTCGTGTAATCATTTGAACTGCAGTCATGTATATTTCATCAACATCTGGTCGTTCTTCTCGATCAACTTTTATGGTAATGAAATGTTTATTTAATACATCAGCTACTTCTTGATTTTCAAAACTCTCCCTCTCCATAACATGGCACCAATAGCAGGTCGAATACCCAATACTTAGGAAAATTGGTTTATTTTGCTCCCTAGCAGCATTAAACGCCTCTTCGCCCCATGGATACCAATGCACAGGGTTTTTTGCATGTTGCAGCAGATATGGACTCGTAGTTTCTCCAAGGCGATTCCGACCCTCAAGCGAAACCTGTGGCGTCTGATCCAGTCCTTCTTGCGCCCGTACACCTTCACAACTCATTCCGACTCCAAATACTATCGCAATAGCGACCATCGCACGCCTACACATCATTTCACTCATTTGCACATGCTATCACAATGCACTCTAACGCAACTCCTACGCTTAATGTGCAATCAATTACCTCCGAGGTAATTAGCACTCACCGATATGCTCTTTTACGCACCCACTACGAGCACTACAATCAATTACCTCCGAGGTAATTAACGCTCATCAAAATGCTCGCCTACGCAACCTTTATTAGCATTTATGGGGTTATTGGCAAATTCTGCTGAAAAAGGGATGCCTCGTTCTCCCAATGACGATAGATAGGAAACCACCCATGGAATTCATAGCCCCATATATCGTGCCAGCAATTTTCTTGATGACAGGGATTATCCTGCTCTGCGCTGGTGGTAGATTACTCAAGCCAGCTATTGGGCTCAGTTTTGGGCTATTGGGGGCTGGTTCAGGTCTTTTAATAGCTCCGAACCTGTCAATTGGGATTTCCCCGCTCATTATCGCCCTCACCCTAGGCATCATCGCAGCAATCCTTGCTGTCTATCTTGCCAAATTAGCGATTCTTCTGATTCTTGCTTTATCCTTCGCAATCGCCACGCCAGTTGTCACTTGGCAATTCGCCGACCTTGGCGATGGGAAGCAAGTTGTGGAAGATGTCGTGGAAGCAGTAACCACAACCAATCAACAATCTACAGAAGATGACTCCGTCACAACTTTCACTTCTACAGAGAACACGATTATCCAAACAGTAACTATGGTAACTGAGGATATTCAATCCATAGCTTCATCTGGTATTCAACGTGCAAATAAAGTCTGGGAGATTATCCCAACTGGTTCACGATTGATACTCGTGGGATCTGCAATTGCTGGGCTCCTTCTTGGTCTCCTCATTGCAACCTTCATGCCATATTTTTCATCTGTATTAGTCTCTTCTGTAGCAGGTAGTTTTGTACTCATCCAAGGTGTTAGAACTATTGCAACGATGATTTGGTCGTCAAACCAAATGTCTTCTGTCACCCCAGAACTCCTCATTGGCGCAACAGTTGTACTTGCACTCGCTGGAATCGGTCTCCAACTTACGTTAACTCGAAAGTCAAAAGCCGTAAAGCAAGCAGATTGATTAAACCACTTTTATTCTGGCAAGACAATTGCTTGTGTTGCTTCTGCTTCCATTGCTTTCAAGAAGAATGGTCCACCCACAGCAATCACTGCACAGATTACAGCAGCAATAAGAGGCCATCGCAGAGAAACGGAAACCGATTCGCTTCTAGAGGTTGTCGATGACAAGACCGACAAACCAATTAATCGCAAGTAATACCATGCGCTAATCGCGCTTGATATTGCAGCAATAAGAACTAAAAACAATTGACCCGATGAAATACCCGCAGCGAATAACAGCAACTTACCCCAGAAACCGAAGAGTGGAGGAATACCTAGCAACGAACCGCATGATATTGCTAGGGTTGTTGCAGAAGATGGGCTTCGACGATACAAACCAGAAATGTCTTCAAGTGAATCAATAGATTCTCCCTTACGTGACAAACTTGCGAAGGTTGCGAATGCTGAAGTATTTGTAAAACCATAAATCACGATGTAAACAAGTACCGCAACCAATCCAAGCGGAGGGCCTGCAATCACCCCAATCAACATGTACCCACTATGTGCAATAGAACTATAACCAAGCATGCGTTTTGCAGAAGTTTGTATCAGAGCCCCTATGTTTCCAAGTAACATAGTTAGAACCGCAATCACCCAAAGCGACATCTCTAAGGTAGCAGGCAACCCATTGCTCCAACCAACAAGTGAAACAAGAAGGATGATTGCCACCATTCCAGCAGCCTTTGGAATGAATGCTAAGAAAGCGGTAACTGCAGAAGCCGCCCCTTGGTAGACATCAGGAGCATACAAGTGCATTGGAGCAGCAGCAATCTTGTAACATAGGCCTACAATCGCTAACAACAAACCAATTTGACCAAAAGTTGTGATACCACCAGTAATCCGTTGATCTAAAAAGATGTCAGCCATATCACTCAGAACAAATGTACCCGTGGCACCATACATCAGCGCAAAACCATAAAGCATCAATGCTGCAGAAATGGCGCCTAAGAAAAAATATTTCATGGCAGCTTCTTGACAAACTCGTGACCAGCGACTCATTGCAACCATGACATACGTTGGTAACGAAACAAGTTCAAGAGCGAGGAACAACCAAATCAAATCGTTCGCTTCGCAAATTAACATCAGCCCGGTAATACTCAAAAGTAATAATGCATGAAATTCACCTGCACTACTACGTAAGGTATTAAAAGTATCTTTGCCCTTGGCGATTGCGTGCTCATACTTTCGATCCAGTAACCCACCAGAGGTCATTACGAGAAGAATGCCTATTAATGACGCGAAAAATTTTACATACTTCCCCAATGAAGGAAAGAGTGCATTTGATTCTACGAGATGGTCTGTGTTATAAACAAACGGCACTGTGAGACAAGCGACAGCTAAAAAAGCACATGCAATGAAACCGACTCGTCGACGGATAATCGCCATGTTAGATAGCCCTGCAATTGCACAAACAACTGCACCTGTTAGTAATATTAACTCTGGAATGAGGAACCACAATCGGTCAACCATGGCGATCCTCCTTCAACTCTGTTCGTTGAGGTGCAACATTTTCTTGTTGCACGATACTCGGATAAGGTGAAAGTACATCTTCAATGGAGCCCTGCATAGCGTCAGTAAATACTGTTGGTTGAACACCAATCCAAATACATAATGCAGCGAGTGGGACAAGAATACTAATTTCCCTAGGAGATAAATCTGCAGGAAGCGTTTTGTGTTCTTCGTGTTCTTTTGGTTCCTTTAAATTTCCAAAGACAACCTTGCCAACCATGATAAGTAAATACATTGCTGCAAGAACCATTCCTATTGCTGCAAACACCGCGTATTCAGGACCCAATACTCCAGGCCAAGTCGTATCAGAACTTGAGGAAACGAACGTTCCCATCAAACACATAAACTCACTCACAAAACCATTGAGCCCAGGCAAACCAACACTTGCAAGGACAAAGAAAACCATAAAGAATGACCAAACAGGCATTTTCTTCGCAAGTCCGCCTATTGAGTTCATATCTCTAGTGTGATATCGCTCATACATCATTCCAATTAAGAAGAAAAGAGCACCTGTCGAAAGACCATGATTGAGCATATAAAGGACTGCGCCTTCAAGTCCAATCGGATTCAGTGCAATCAAACCAAGAACACAAAAACCTAAGTGGCTAACCGAGGAATACGCAACAAGCTTCTTTACATCATCTTGAACCCAACAAATAAGTGCTGCATACAAAATCCCTATTATTGCAAGTACTGCAATCGCAGGAGCATACGCAACAACCGCAACTGGAACCATTGGCAATACAAATCGGTACACACCGAATGTACCAAGTTTTAATAGTACACCAGCAAGAATAACTGAACCGGCGGTAGGCGCTTCGGTGTGTGCTAAGGGCAACCATGTATGCACAGGAAAAACAGGAATTTTAACTGCGAAACCTGCAAGTAATGCTAACAACACCCACCCCTGCTCTGTTGCTGACATCGATGCTGCAAAGTTCGCAAGGTCATGGATAGCAAATGACCAAGTGCCATAAAGTGATATTTCTTGGTATTGCCAAGCAACGTAGACAAATCCCGCAAGTGTAAATAATGAGCCAGTGAAGGTATATATAAAAAATTTAACACTTGCATGCGCTCTATTTTTTCCACCATAAATTGCTATTAAGAAGAACATTGGCACGAGCGTCAATTCAAAACTCACATAGAAGAGGATTAAATCTTGTGCAGCAAAGACTCCAAGCATCGCACTTTCAAGAATAAGTAGCCAAGCGTAATATTCTCGTTGGCGATTTGTGATTGCAGTAAACGAACCCCAAACACACAGTGGTGTTAAGAGGGTCGTAAGCAAAACCAATAACATCGCGACAGAATCTACACCAACATCCAAAGTAATCCCTAATGAACCCAACCAAGAAACATGTGAAACAAAACCATCAAGCGAACTCCCCCACTGGCCAAACTGAACTGCCATCAAAACACTTATAACAAAGACAACCAATGAAACTCCAAAAGCAATCCACTTTGAAAGTTGTGCTTTCAGGAGAAAAATTGCTGCTGCCCCAATGAGGGGAAGAAGGAGTAGTACCCATAAACTCATTGAACACCCCCAACAGGAAGAACAGCTTGTTCGATACTCGATTGTGGTCTGATTGATTGTAAGAACTCTACGATTTCAGGCATATATAACATGAGTATGACAATGAGAATCGCTCCACCAACCATTGATACTGCATAACTTTGGACAGCGCCATTGTGCAAAGGCGAAAACCATTTTGAAACACATCTAGGTATCGATGCAATACCATTCACAAATGCCCCATCAATGATGTATTTATCAACTAATGAGAAGAACTTACCGAGTACCCAGAGGGGAGAACGAATTGTAGCTATATAGAATTCATCCACATACCATTTGTGTTCCATAGCAGTTGGTAACCATCGGGTCAATCGACTTTTAAGTAACTTCGCTCGTAATTTATCTGCTGCATTTCTGCAGAACAAATGGAAGTACAAGGCAATACAAATACCTATGAATCCAACAATCGCGGAGATGTAATACATAGCTTTGTGTGGATCCATTCCTAAAATGGTGCCATGCACAATTGTGTGTGTATCGCCATGCGTACCATGGGACTCTACCACTGCACCTGGCACACCCGCTGAAGCTGGCGAGTCGTTTACCATTTCCGCAATCCAACCGCCATGCAAGTGTTCCGTTTCGTTTGGCATGAAGTATGGCAGAGCCGCAAGCACAGCGCCAATCGCAATAACGACTAACACAAAGTTAATTGCAAGCCTTGGAGCATGTGGGTGAAACGATTGTAAATCGTCACCATGCAACTCATCACCCGCTTCGAAGTGCACTGGTCCAGCACACACCCTGAACCAAACTCTGAATGTGTAGTAGGCAGTTAAACCTGCTGTAAAAATAGCAAGCCAACCCAAAAAGGCAAAACCAGGACCTTGAGTCACAAATGCTTCTGCAAGAATGGCATCCTTGGAAAAATATCCACTCGTAAATGGAAATCCTGCTAAGCACAAACACCCAATGAGCATTGTGTAACTGACTATTTTCCAACCCTTCATCTTTCGAAGACCAGATAGTTTGCGAAGATCAAGTTGTCCTGCGAACCCGTGCATAATTGCACCACAAGTCAAAAACAAGACTGCTTTAAAAAATGCATGTGTAAAGACATGATATGCAGCTCCGTACGTTGTAATCACGCCCAAACCAAGGAACATATATCCAAGTTGCGACACCGTCGAATATGCCATGATTCGTTTGATGTCATATTGTGCCATTCCAATGGTTGCTGCTAGGCATGCAGTTAGTCCGCCAACCCATGCAACTGTTGGAAGTGCGTATTCATCCAACATAAAGAGTGGATATGTTCTGATAATCAAGTAAACACCAGCCGTTACCATTGTCGCCGCGTGAATCAGTGCTGATACTGGTGTTGGACCTTCCATTGCGTCTGGAAGCCATACATAGAGAGGCAACTGCGCCGATTTACCAAACGCTGCAAGCATCAACAAGTATGGAATTGCGTGTACTGTCCAACTACCGAACGACTCGCTGTAATTGTGCTCTTCAAGAGCTGTCATAATACCTTCGTACTGTACAGTTCCGAAGGTAGACCAAATTAAGTAAATTGCTAAAGCCAACCCAACATCACCAATCCGGTTGACAATAAATGCTTTCTTTGCTGCCGCAACAGCAGATGGCTTTTGATAGAAGTAACCAATTAGCCAATAAGAAGCAAACCCAACGCCCTCCCAACCTAGATAAAGTAACAACAAATTGTCACCCATGACTAAGCAAGTCATCGCAAAAAGAAAAACGCTAACACCTGCAAAGAACCGTGTGTACCCCTTGCCAACATCATGCTCCATGTACTCGGAGGCATACACCGCTATGAGTGTACCCAAGCCAGTTACAAAGAGCATCCAGAGTAATGTCAATGAGTCTACATAAAGCGCAAAGTTTGCTACAAATGAACCCTCTGCCCAATGCACTTGTAACCAATCAAACAGATGTATTGTTTCAGGTTTTGTATAACCCTGCCAAAGCATCAAAGTTAAAATGAAAGAAGTGCCAAGACAAACAACCGTAATGATTGCCGGCGCCTTTGATTTTACTTTAAAGGCAGCACATAAACCACAAAGTACTAGAGAGATCAACGGCATCCAGACTATAAATCCCGCCCAACTCGAATTATTTGCATTCAGAATATCTGCAGCAGAAACCGATGGCATTGCGAGGATAGAAGACAAGTTTGAAAAAAGCCCCATCATTCGTGCAACTCTCCAAATGCATCAGCATCTAATGTCTCTTGTTGGCGATGAAGCAAAACTACTAATGCTAATGCCAAAGCAGCTTCTGCAGCAGCAACAGTAAGAATAAAGATAACCATGACCTGACCAGAATAATCAAAGAGGTACCTCCCAATTGCTACAAAAGCAATCGCAGCACCTTGAAACATAAGTTCAGTGCAGAGAAACATAACGATGAGGTTTCTTCGCACAAGAAAACCAATCAACCCTATAACAAGCAGTAAACCACTTACAATGAGGTAACCAGAGAGTGCCGCGGATGTCATCATTAGAGACCCTCCGCATCATGTTTTTCAAAAGCCTGTTCTTTTTCCTTATTACCAAGTTCAATCGCTCTACGAGCTAGAATTGCAGCCCCAAACATCGCCATCAAAAGAATCACACCTGCGAGTTCTAAACTCACAGGGAAATCGTTTACTAACGACCATCCAACTTGTTGTGTGTTTCTTGGCAAGAACGCTGAAGGTAGAACCAAGGTTTCTCCAGTTGATGAAACAACAAACGCATCGGTCCCATTATGCCGAATCACATTTCCTTCTGCTGATTCTTGTGGTGGCCAAGCAAATGTTGAGTCAAGTTCAAGCACATTGGCTTCAAATTGTTTTGAAAGATGTTCAAGCGTTGACCATTTCGTTAATTCATTTCCCTGAGACGGCAAAGAAGATGCACCACCACGGATAGTTCCAGTAATCAGGCAAAGCAGTAAAAAACCAACAGCAACGGCACCAGCGGGTTCTCTTGGTAAACAATCATAGAGAGCTTGCGTGCCCGGTTCGTCGGGCGAATCTGCTTGGTTAGCAAGCATCAACACAAACATATACGTAACAAGAATTGCTCCCGCATAAACGATGATAAGCGCAAACGCCATAAACTCCGCTTCAAGCAAAAGAAATAAACCTGCAGTCGCTAGCACAACTAAAACAAAGTACAAGGCGCTATACACAGGTCGGTCATGTGTCACCATTCGTAAAGCGGAGCCAACAGCAAACAAACTGAAAATTATAAAAAACACACCTTGACTAACATCGGAAAAAGCACAAAGGGAACCAATAATCAAACCAATAAGCCAACCAGCAGCAGCAACACCTACAACAATCATCGTGACACGCAAAGAGAGTGGTGACGGTCGAAGGGCAGCATACAATGCAAGAGCCATTGTCAAGCAAGCGATGTACGGGAGGAACAAGTCCATTTCTAGTTAGAGAACCCTCTGTGTTGAGGTGTGAATAATGACTATAAAGGGGGCAAGATATGTCCATTAGTGCTGATTCGCAACCTCTTTGAAGGTTAAAGGTAGAATGGTTTTAATGGAGCAATCACTCAAGCGCAGAATCCCAAATGCAATCACGATGTTGAGGATTCTTATCGCTGCTGCGTTCTTTGCAGTACTCAGCGCCTATCGGTATCCAGACCAAGGAATTCTCTGGGGAAATGTCGCAATTACCCTTTTTGTCATCGCAGCGATGACCGACTTTCTTGACGGATATCTTGCACGGAAATGGAACGTTGTTTCGATGTTTGGGCGTCTGATGGATCCATTTTGCGACAAAGTATTGGTTCTTGGTACCTTTATTTACT
>CAYZEX010000028.1:5367-12421 GCA_964477675.1 uncultured Isosphaeraceae bacterium | reverse complement strand
GGCAATGCAATGACTGCCAATGACAATAGGGTGAAAAGTTTCATGAGTTTCTCCTGTACTTTTCGGTTTTAATTACGTGTGTAGATGTTTTTTCTTTTCAATTGCAACTCAGAAACTGAACAAGAATTACAGTTGGTGTTACGCCTATCATTATAGGGCGAATAATGTGTTTCATTTGTAAGGTTCCTCATCAAAACAAAGTTCATAACAGTTGTTCGCACTTTTAGATTAAGTGCGGACAGAGTATTCCTAGGGGGGATGATGAGTTAGTTCTGCCAGCGGCCCAAAAGAGCCTGTTTGCGATTGTTTGAGCAGGCAACTATTTCGGAAGTGGTACTGTGCTTTAGTTCGCCGGTGGCGGTCAAAGCAGGAATTGAGTATTTTGCTGGTGCTAATGGGGTGGCAAAATCAATCGAACTGACTGAAAATGGGGTTTTTGAAGGCGTTGGTGCTTTGTCCTGCTTCTTTCCACACCGGCAACCGTTTGATGAACATTTGCAACATCCACCACAGCAAGACATCTTTTGAGGCGCTTGGACAGTCTGGTGTGCATCAGCGCTCACCGCCAAGGGCAGTGACTGTAGTACGAGAAGTAATATTGGTAGGAATCGCAACATCGAGATAAGAATTATACGACGTTTTTCAATGAAATACATTGCCTTTTTAATTATTAATTCTTCGCCGATTTTGGTTATGCTTTCATTGTGGCGTTTTCAACGAAGGAATTCAACACATTACATTTTATGTAGAGATGTGGTTTAACAAGACTGCAACCGATTTCCCTATAGGGGAATTAACTATAACTTATGCTTAAAGCAAGGTGCTCCTGTATACTTTGAGGTATGAAAATAACCACATTATTAATTCTACTCTTGTCCTCCACCGCAACAGCAGATTACCCGCGTGATTTTGTTAATGACGATGCACTAGCAGTTCTTTCGATTTTGGATGACGATTCTATCAATTCGATGTTCGAAACAATCCAAAGTAAATCAAAACTTGGTAACTCAAAACCAAATTTTATTGATGTTTTCCTTGGTCAATACATTGATAATCCTTCTGCTGTTGATCTTTCAGAAGAAGTGCTACTTATCCTTGAACCCACGAAATTAGCAAAAGGGCAGCGCCCATCGGGAATGTTTGGCCCAATGCCTCACTTGGTCCTTATATGTAAAGCAAAAGATGGTCGTTCAATACAGATGTCCGATTCAATTAATTTCAAATCATCGTCAATTATCGATGGATGGTTTATCGCAAGTGGTGCGGATAAATGGGTTCCAAAAACTTCTTCTGCTCTATCGCCAATTCTCTCAAAATTACCAGAAACGCAGGTAAGTTTCGTCGCGAACTATGGGGCTATGTGGAAACAGTTTGGACCGATTGTTCAAATGACGGGCGACATGATGATTGGCGGGATGAATCGTCCTGGACCTAATGGTGTTATTTCACAACAGACAAGGGATGCAACAAAGACAGCAAGTAAGTTGTTCAGGGAATTGACTACATTGTGTGCAAAGGTCGACTTCGTTACTTTTGGTATTGATTTTGATAAATACATATTACATTCCAACATTGATATACGAATGAAGGAAGTCAACAACATCCATAACGTTGACAACGTTTCGATGAGAGAAATGGCAACCCTTCTTAGCGACTCTATGATTCAATATTCGATGTCCGGTAAGTTGACCAAGAAATTAATTGCGTGGGATGTTGAATCACTAAAAGAGTTGTTTGGACCTTACTTGGAACTTGGTCCATCTTATTTTGTAACTTCCGGTTTGAATGTCCTTGCAGAATTATCTTCTGATAATGTAGTTTCCTACGGGTTAGACAAAAAAAATGGTTTAACGATATCTTGTTTGGCTGAAGTAAGTAATCAAAATGATTATTTGGCAGCGATATCAATCTATTTGGAAGAAATCTCTGACATGCTTTTGGACGAATACAGCCTGAAACTTACTCGTACAAAGAAACCAAATACATGGGACGTTTCAATGATTGGATCAGATGAGGCGGATCAACGTGTTATGAATGCTGTATTCCCAAAAGATGATCTTCTACGATTTGTTAAACAGAGAGACAACCGTATAGCTATGGCACTTGGTCCAAAGTCATGGAAGGCTTTGAAACAATCAAGCCCAACGCCCCTCTCAAGAGTTATACAAAGTGCCGCAAGTACAGTTGATATCGATTTTGCTCTAAGTTTTGATATGCGTAAATTTGCTGTAGGTTTTACAGATATTGCAGCAGTTGCTAACCCTGATGAGGATCTGTCAATTAAATCTTCTCCATCTGCGAAGAGTTCTCTTCTGTTTGGGACGACAAAAAATGGAATACACATCGAAATCGAAACGGATTTGCTCGGTTCAGCAACTCTCATGGCAGAGATGAACAGGGAACAGAGTAAAGCGAAGAAAAAGCGATTGGAAGGCAAAGAATAAATTTATTCAACCAGCCAAGTCTCCATCTTTTTCAGCTTTGATTATTTCTGGGTCAGAAGCATCGGTTTTGGATGCTGATTCATCCTTTGGATAGGTAATTCTAGTGTGGTAGATGGAATTCAATCGAGAGATGACTGCGTCTTCTATTTTCGTAAGTTCACCGAAGGTTAGGTTGCAATCGTCGTATTGATGGTCGAGTAATCTCTTTCTAGATAAATCACGTACCAGCGCTTCAATGCGGGCAGGATTTGGATCTGGAAGAACTCTTGAGGCAGACTCAACTGCATCCGCAATCATAAGTATTGCAGCTTCTTTTGTTTGAGGTTTTGGCCCTGGGTATCTAAATTGCATTTCATTTATTGAATTCCCAGTTTCTTTTGATTCATTTAGAGCTGTTTGATAGAAATATTCAACTAGAGTGGTTCCGTGATGCGATTCGATGAAGTGAATCAGTTCTTTTGGCAAATCGAAACCACGTGCCAATTCGATTCCGTCTTTTACATGGCCTATGATGATGAGTAAACTCATCGATGGCTTTAAATCATTGTGCCTGTTATATCCAGTTTGGTTCTCAACAAAGTATTCTGGTTTATTCATTTTTCCTATATCGTGGTACAAACCACCAACATATGCCAAGAGGGAGTCTCCTCCAATAGCCTCTGTTGCAATTTCTGCAATGTCAGCAACCTGCCTTGAGTGGTTGAATGTGCCTGGTGCAAGATGTTGCAATTGTCTAAGGAGTGGATTTCTAGGGTCGCGGTAATCAGCAAGAGTCATACCTGTAGTGATGTCGAAAAGATGTTCGATGTTTTGTAGCACACCAAGCACAAAAAATCCAACTACGACGGCGGAGATGCCTGCAACGATTGAATTAGTAAGTAATAAATCCCAAGTTAAAGAAGCAAAAGGAGTTTCAGCGAATCCTAGGAAAGTAGCACCTAACGCGAATGCAAGAGCTGTAAAGGTGGAGGCACGAATAAGAGTTTGACGTTGTCGAACTTCTTTTAATTGACCTATCATTGTTCCGCTGCCTACAATAAGTAGGATGAACCACCCAATGGTTTGAGACAGAGCAAGAGTGACAAGTGAACATTGAATAAAAGCGATAAACATCCCCATCCGTTGCTTATAGACCAAGCATGAAATCGTTACAGCAAGTAGTGTTGGAATAATTGCAGCAGCGTAGATAAAGGTTGGTGCTTTAACAGTGATAATGATAGAAATGGCTAACATTGTGGTCATGAGAGCGCATAGTGAGAAAAGTCTAATAGCGTTTTGGGCAATTTTTGGATATGTGATCGTTGTGTATGCGCCTATAAAAATAGAAAGCATCGCCAAGAGACCAATTGCCCCAATCCTTGAGAACCAACGTTGTCCCCAGTCATCTTGTTTATAAAATTCGTTCTGTTCTTCTATGGCTTCCTCAAATTGATCCAAAGAAATTTTGTCCCCTCGTTTCCAAATTATGTTACCCACCTTGTGCGAAACGATAACAGGTTGAACCTTCTCAACGGCTTCATTGGCTCGGGCGGTTGTATCCTCTTGATCTAACTGGATGCTTGGAAGGTCTTCATTGATGAGTATTGATTCAATAAGTTGAGATAAATATTTATTTTTGATTCCAGCTCGACTAAGAATTGCTGTAAAAATGTTTTCTTTGAACTCACCTTGCGTAGTGGGGAGGGATGAGGGGTTTGCGCTATAGGGAATAATGCTTTTTCCAGCGCCAGCGAACAACTCTCGGTTGGACGGAAGAGTGTTTTCAAAAACCTGAAATTCTTTACTTGTTAATAATGGGGTTTTCTCTTTGAGCCCGCTTATGATTCTTCCAACTTTCCATTCCCACCCAGACATGGTGTTTTTATCTTTCAGCGCTTCAAGTGATTCTGGGGTGAAATCGTAGAGTTCTTTGAGTTCTTCAGTGATGTCGTCTATCGAATTAAGTTCCGAAACCGTCTCGGGGAGATTTGTTAAGGAATGTTTGAGACGTTGGATAAAATCTTCATTAACGGTGAAGATTTTAGGTGAAGATTTTATCGCTTCTTCTTTTTGTCGCTCAGTTTCTGTTTCATTTACGTGCTCATAATCAACGCGTGTAATACGGGTGCTAGATGCAATTTGACCCACCTTGACTTTAACCTGTTCCCTTGACCAAATGGTTAAGGTGGAAACAAAAAGAAGGAATACAAAGATAACGGAGAATGTTTTTAATAATTCTGGGTTAGTTACTAATCTTTTAAATGAGAAAGATTGAGTTTCTACATTACGAAGTACAGATGCTCTACGGCTCTGGCCTGTTCCTTTTTTATGTTGACCGGTAGATTTGCCCATGGTTTCTTAGTAGAACAATTATTACTCAATCACCGTCACGATACATTGTGGGAGGTTATTTTTTCTGCGCGCCTCAGATGCAGTTGCTCTTGACGCAAATTGGCCTGCCTGAACAAGAAATAAATGTCTTCCAGTTCGATCAGTTTCACTGGTAATCCAAACTGAATTGATGCCAGCTTTTTTTAATGAAGGTGTAATAGCGGCAATGGCTGCGTTGGCGTTCTTTCTGTTTTGGAATGCTCCAAACTGTAGTGTAAATGGAGAATTGGAGAGAAGATACGTAGAACCAGATGCGGGTGACCTTCGGATTGCTTCTAATTGATCGTTTCCTTGAAGTTCAAGGGCAGCAATTTCAAATGCAGTTTCAGCTTCATCGAGATTTCCTTTATTCGACGAAATTATGCCTAGCATTGCACTCGCCTTTCCTCGAACTTCTGGGTCAGGTGATTTTGTCGCCTTTATGAACCATTCCTGCGCATCGTTAGGATGCTCTCTTTTAAATTCACAAAGACCAATCATGTATTGTGCGCGTGCAATGCTTTTTCCAGATTGAATAGATTTTTTTGCCCACAATTCAGATTGGAGCCAATTGCCTTGCCGATAATCCACGATTGAGCGGTTTATGGCAGTTCCTTGAGTGGATTTGCAACTAATTAGAGTTGCGAAAAGAAGAAGTGGTAGGAGTATTTTTTGCATGGGTTGTACTCTATTATGTATCGTACCCTTTTGGAATAATTCACGATGCAACTTCTGCAATCCATATATAAAACATGGCGAAAGAATGCCTTTAGAACCCTCATCACAGATGATTTCCGTTCATGGCGAGGTATCGATTTGCAGATCGCTTCATGGCACGTTACAAGGGCAATAAAGACTTCAAAGCCACATGTCGCTATTTTGCTACCTACTTCTGGGATGTTTCCAGTTGCATTGAGTTCTATTTGGTCACTTGGAAAGACAACCGTGCCTTTAAATTATCTCTTGACTAGGGATGAGATAGCTTACATAATTGAAGACAGCGGAGTTGATACCGTGGTGACGGTTGGTGCAATGGTTGACATGATTGGTGGGCTGCCAAATAATATTCGCGCAATCAAATTGGATGAAATGTCTTTTAAAGGGTTTCCACCAATCCGTAAATCAGTCAAAAGTGAAGGTGAGATGTTAGCAGCGCTTCTTTATACGTCTGGTACATCTGGAAAACCAAAAGGTGTAATGCTTTCAGCGAGCAATTTGAATTCCAACGTTGACCAATGTAAGGAATGGGTTAGTTTTACAAACAAAGATGTTTTCCTTGGATTGCTTCCCCAGTTTCATAGTTTTGGTTTTACTGCAACGACATTAATACCATCAGCAATTGGAGCCAAGGCCGTATACATGGCAAGGTTCAACCCAAGGAAGGTGTTAGATTTGTTACGTCAACACTCACCAACTGTGATGCTTGCAATACCTTCTATGTTTAACGCAATTCTTAATACTAAGGATGCTATGCCAGAAGATTTTCAATCGGTCAGGCTTGCTCTATCGGGTGGCGAGGCGTTGCCTGACGCAGTCTATGAAGGGTTTAGAGAACGACTAGGTTTAACTATTTTGGAAGGGTATGGTTTGACTGAGACGTCTCCAGTGACGAATCTTTGTCGTCCAAACGAACAGCGTCGAGGTAGTGTTGGTATGCCTATTGTGGAAGTACATGAACGCATCGTTGATGAAGACGAAAATGATTTACCTCCTAGGCAAGATGGTGAAATCAGAATCAGTGGGCCGAACATTATGCGGGGCTATTACAATCTTGAAGAAGAAACCACAATGGTTTTTGATTCTAAAGGATATTTTAGAACTGGTGATATGGGGCAACTTGACGAAGATGGTTTTTTATACATTACAGGTCGAATCAAAGAGATGCTTATTATTGGTGGCGAAAATGTTTTCCCGCGTGAAATCGAAGAAGTATTAACGAATCATCCTGATGTGATTGCTGCTGGGGTTGTAGGACGTAGTGACACATCGCGTGGAGAAGTTGCAGTTGCCTTTATTGAATTGCATGAAGAAGCAAAATTTGATGAGCATAAACTTCGGACATGGTGTCGTGAAACCATTGCTCCTTTCAAAGTGCCAAAAAGTATTACTGTACTAGACGAACTCCCCCGAAATCCAACAGGCAAGATTATGCGACGGGAATTGGTAAAACTTGTTGACAAGGAAGTTGCAACATGAAAAACCTAACACTAGCCCATAGCCCAGATCCAGACGATGCATTTATGTGGTGGCCCCTTGCGGAT
>CAYZEX010000028.1:0-5357 GCA_964477675.1 uncultured Isosphaeraceae bacterium | reverse complement strand
CCATCAATAGACGTCGGCGATTTTGAATTTAAACTTATCATGGAAGATATTGAAACACTAAACGAAAAATCCGAAGTGGGGGAGTTTGATATTACCGCGATTAGTATTGCTCAATATCCTAAAGTTTCAGCAATGTATGATTTGACTTCATGTGGTGCTTCTTTGGGTGATGGTTACGGACCAAAGGTCGTTGCTAGAGAGCCCACTACCATAGATGCTTTGCTGTCATCAAACCCAGTTTTTGCAGTGCCTGGATTGAGAACATCTGCACTTGCTGCTCTTCGTATTCTTGCTGGTGACAGATCATTGGCGTGGGAGCAGGTTCCCTTTACGGAGATTATGGAAGAGGTATCAAATGGAAAGTATGAGGCGGGTGTTGTGATACATGAAGGTCAATTGACTTATGAAGAACACAACCTGTATGAAGTTTGTGATCTCGGCAAATGGTGGCAACAATATACTGGTTTGCCTCTTCCACTTGGAGGGAATGCAATTAAAAAAGATATTGATCAACGATTTGGGCCTGGTTCAACTTTGAAGATCTCACACTTGTTAGTTAAATCAATCGAATACGCAATGTCTAACAGAAATAAATCGCTCGTTTGGGCTACTCAGTGGGGAAGGGGGATTGATATGGCATGCACAGATACGTTTGTTGAAATGTACGTTAACAAGTGGACGCTTGACTTTGAAGAACGTGGTAGAGAAGCTGTACAAACTTTTTTGAGACACGCATTTCAGGTTCATGCTGTACAAGAATTAGATACCGTTACATTCGTTTGATAAGGGAGTATTAGTTTAGTGGAGTTCTGCTTCGCCAAGCAAATTAAATCCCTTGCGTAGAAGGAGTTGACCGCCCAAAGTTAAATCATCGATTGCGACTGCAATAATCGAGTCGCCGATGGGTGATTGCCGAATCAATGAATAAATGAATGAAATATTGAGTTCTGCCCCGAGAAGGTATAGGCATAAGTCAGCAAGTGAATGGGAATCATCGATAACAGAAACTAAAACATCAACTTCTGAAAATGCAATACCGAGCTCCTTTAGAAGAATCCTTGCAGCATCTGCATTATCAGGAATCATTCGAATAACTGAATGATCCGATGAGTCAATAACATTCAATCCAACTACGTGTACATGTGATGCATCATCAAAATGACGTAACAAATCGAGCAGACGTCCAACTCGATTTTCTAGAAAAACACTAAATTGGCGTACTGAAGGTACGGAGTACCCTTGCATTGTTTCGGATGGAACCTGAGCCATGTTGTTACTTAGTTCCTGAATTAAGTGATGGTGTTCTGTCTGGAGGTAAGTTGGGTGTTACTTTATCAGATTTTTCTCCAATTTTTTCGGGTATGTAGGCATGGTCTCGCTTACGTAAGACTTTTACAGAAATAATTTCGTCATCCTTTTCTAATGCTCTTGCATTATCAAGACCATCTGTAATACGACCAAAAACGGTATGTTTTCCATTAAGATGTGAAGTGGGCAAGTGCGTTAAGAAGAATTGACTGCCACCAGAGTTTGGTGCTGAAGTTTTTGCCATCGAAAGTGAGCCAGCAAAATGGTTTCGATAATCTTCACTCGTGTGCTCATCCTTAATTGTATACCCAGGCCCGCCTTCTCCTGCTCTTCCGCTTGCTCCTTCTCTGCTGTTTGGGTCACCACCTTGAGCCATAAAACGAGGGATGACTCGGTGGAAAAGGATGCCATCGTAATAGCCTGAATCTGCCAATGAGATAAAGTTTGCCACTGTATTTGGTGCATGGTCCTCGAAGAGTTCTAATTCAATCGTGCCTTTTGATGTTTGCATGGTTACAAGTGGTAAATCATCAGCAAATTCTTCTACTTCCCTAATACTATTTTCTTCATCCCATAATGTTTTTGCTTCTTGAGATTTTGTTTTGGTTGTATCAATTCTTGCTGTGATTGCGGGGTTTGAAGTATATGAGGAAGAGTCAATAGCATTAATGGCCGCGAGTGATTCTTCAAAACGGTTGTCTGCGTATAAGAGATTGGCATATAGCAAAGCAGTTTCTGGAGATCTTAAATCTTCTGCATTGATTTTCTCAATTTCAAGAATTGCTCTGGAATACTGATTCTTGGAATCAAGTACTCGACCAAATTCAAGAAGTATCTCTGTGGAGTTTGGAAATCGTTCTGTAAGCCCGGTATAGATTGCTTCAATATCAGCGTTCTCTTGAGATGTCATAAACTTACCCCAAGCAATAGCAATTTTTGGGTTGTCGGGCTCTAATTGTGAGAGTCGTTCAAAAAGAGCGTTACACAATGCAGTATCTTCAAGCCAGATGCTCATCTGGAGTTCTGCAGAAATGACCTGGAAATCATCGTGAGTAGCATTCCAAGCAGACATCTCGTCACGGAGTGCTCGAGTCGTTTCCTTGTCTCCAGGGGCAAATCCTCGTTGGTTATATAGCGAAGTCCGAAGGGCTTGGTATTTCACAAGAAGTTGGTCACCTGTTTCAGGGCCTATAAACATTGTGGCTGTAAGAGATAACGAAATAAGTAGAGATAAAAGCATACATTTTTCCTTAATTAAGTTTGGCAATGGACAGGATAGCGTCACAACTTGGTGACCTAAATGAAGAACAAAAAAAAATGAAAAAAAGTTGAGAAATACTTGACTTAGTTTGAGACTTGGCTATTATTAGGACGTCGTTTACGCGACCCCGATTTTGCCCCCGGAAGGGCTCGGTGTGGGTCTTTGATTCCACCGGGCCTTTTTTATGCGCTCAGGTGTTATGAGTATGGATAACCAATACATTAGCAACATACTTGAGTGGCTTTCTACGGTTCGTATTGTCTTGTCGAACGGCATCGATAAGTTGTTAATTTGGAAGATTGCGAAATTGTACGCGTAGAGTTAAGTGGTTAAATAAATAAAGGCCCGGTAGACGCAAGCGCCGTACCGAGCCCTTTCGGGGGCATATTTGATGTGCGTAGATTATAGCAAATAATTTGGTTATGTTTTGGAAAGAACCATTTTTCTTCACCTATGCTAAATACGTCTTTTTGGCTTCAATAAACGCGAAATCAACCAAACGAATCATAGAGTTTCATAAGAACTAGTAATCAATGCCGTAAGGCAGCAGTGATGGCGATAGCCAGAGCGTCAGCGACATCTGCTGGCTCGGGAATTTTGCTGAGATTGAGGATAGTTGTTACCGCTTGTTGCATTTGTGCTTTTGTTGCTCGTCCATTATTTGAGACAGATTTCTTCACTTCCGCTGGAGTAAGTTCAACAATTGGTAGCGTTGCTTGTTCACCAGCAAGCAAAATTACACCCCTTGCATGCCCGAGAATCGTTGCAGTTGCTACCTGTTGATGGTGTGTAAAAATAGTTTCAACAGCAAGAATTTCTGGTTGTAGGTCTGCAATTACATCCGAAATATCTTTAAATAAATCTTTTAAACGAAATGAAACAGTTTGCTTGGTGTCTAATTTAATTGCACCAGCCTCAACGATTATTGGATTATTTGATTTGCTCTTATAATCAATGCAACCATAGCCAGCAGTTCTGAGACCGGGATCGATGCCGAGAACTCTCATGGATTCATACTGTCTGTTTCAATGTTGCCATCCAAGAGGTGGATGATACGTTGGCAACGTTTCCCAACCTCAATATCATGCGTAACCATCACGGATGTTAATCCATCTTCATGTAATTGGTCAAACAGTGCAAGTACTTCGATACTTGTTTCAGAGTCTAGATTGCCAGTGGGCTCATCTGCAAGAAGTATTGATGGGTTTGTTACGAGGGCGCGTGCGATAGCCGCGCGTTGCTGCTGACCTCCAGAGAGTTCGCTTGGTTTATGCTCTACTCGGTCTGCAAGACCAACACGGTGTAAAATTTCAAGAGCACGCTCTTTACGTTTCGATGGATGAACCTGTTGGTAGTAGAGTGGAACCTCTACATTTTCAGCAATTGTGAGTTGTGGTATTAGGTTAAATGACTGGAATACAAATCCAATTTCTTCTCCACGAATAGTAGAGAGTGATTTGTCATCGATGTTAGCGATATTTTGACCATCTAGTTCATACGAACCCTCTGTGGGTTGGTCTAGGCAACCTAAAATATTCATCAGAGTGCTTTTCCCTGACCCAGAAGCGCCCATAACCGCAATAGATTGGCCGCGGGGAATATCTAAATCGACTCCATTGAGTGCCCTAACCAAAACTGATCCGTCTGGTTTGTAGTAGATTCGCTTAATTTCGCGAAGTTTTACGACTGTGTCATCTGAAGGCATGGATACATCGTACGCTCTGCTCTACACTTCGGGTATGTCTAGCGAAACTTTTGAAACCTTTATATCATCGTACAACGTGATTCCCGTTGTGCGGCGAATCATGGCGGATCACCTTAGCCCTGTTCTGGCTTATCGAAGGCTAGTCTCAGCTGACGATCGAGATGCTCCAAGTTTTCTCTTCGAATCAGTTGTGAATGGTGACGAGGTTGGGCGTTTCTCATTTTTAGGAGCAGATCCAGCGATAGAAGTTATCGCTTACAAAAATGAGGTTCTATGTAGGGATAATCAAAATGGGACAGAAGAGAGGCATTGTTGTGATGATCCACTGCATTTTATTCGTGATCTTTCAACGAACTGGACCATCTCTCCCCCCATCGCTATTGGAAAAATGACACTTCCAAGTTTTAAAGGTGGTTGGGTTGGTTTTGCAGGTTACGACACTGCTAGATACTCTGAATTAGGGGTATTACCATTTTCTCATTCACCTAATGACGATCGTAACCTTCCAGATTTGCATTTTGCTCTTTACAAGACTGTTGTAATTTTCGATCATGTCTCAAAAATTGTACACGTTGTGCATAATGCTATGGATGGCGAATCTTGGATTGATGCGAATTCAGCACTTGATCAAGTTGTTGAGAAATTGCAAAAGGATACCCATAACATTCCTGTGGGTAGGATTGATATCAATCTAAATAGCCCTCCCCCCATTCCTGAAAAATCAAACTCATCAAAAGAAACTTTTATGCAATCGGTGGATCGGTGTAAGTCATATATTTCTGCTGGAGATGCTTTTCAGATTGTCATATCACAAAGGTTTGAACATCAATCCTCAGTGGATCCTTTTGAAATATACCGTGCGCTACGTGTCGTGAATCCAAGCCCGTATATGATTTACTTGCAATCGGAAGGGTGCATCTTGGCTGCTTCGAGCCCTGAGATTTTATGTAGATGTAGGGAAGGGCACCTGACAAATAAACCGCTTGCTGGTACTCGTAGGCGTGGCAACACTGAACTTGAAGATTCAGAAATGGAATTGGAATTGCTCTCAGACGAAAAGGAAAAATCTGAACACGTTATGCT
>CAYZEX010000027.1:0-12673 GCA_964477675.1 uncultured Isosphaeraceae bacterium | reverse complement strand
ATGAAAAAGAAACATCGGTAGAAGCACAAAAGGTATTGGTGGCAATCGGTGTTGGACCACGCTGTGACGGTCTTTTTGATGATTCTCTTGGTATGGAATTACACCGTGGCTACATAAAAACAGACGCAAAAGAGGTTGATTCGCCAACTTATGAAACAAATGTGTCAGGTATTTATGCAATCGGAGACATTATTGGTCCTCCACTCCTTGCACACGTTGCATCGGAAGAAGCTGTAACTTGTGTGGAACGTATGCAAGGGCATAATACATTTGGAGTTGACTACAAATCTATACCAGCCTGCACATATACAAACCCACAGATTGCTTCTGTGGGAATGACAGAGCAACAAGTTAAGGATGCAGGCATTGACTACATCAAAGGCACGTATTCATTAAAAGCTCACGGCAAAGCAATTGCAACAGGGGCTGCAGAGGGTGTTGTAAAACTTCTTGCGAGTAAACCGTATGGAGAAATTCTTGGTGCACACATTATTGGGCAGGATGCAAGTGAACTCATCGCTGAAATTGGTTTGGCGATACGACTTGAAGCAACGGTCGAGGATATTATTTCGACGATGCACGCGCACCCAACGATGGCGGAAGCAATACACGAAGCAGCTCTTGGCACTGAAAACAGAATGATTCACAATTGAGTTTTAAGTATCGCGAAACAACTTTGGATAATGGTCTGCGAATTGCAGCAGAACATTCCACTTCAGCGGTTACTGCTGCAATTGGTTTTTATGTAAAAACTGGCGCTAGGGATGAAACCGCAAAGTTGATGGGCGTGAGTCATTTCCTTGAGCACATGATGTTCAAGGGCTCCGATACGTTAACAGCAGAAGAAGTCGATCTTGCCTTTGACAATATTGGTGCCGAACACAACGCGTTTACTTCTGGTGAAATGACAGCATTTTGGGGTGCTGGGTTGCCAGAAGTTCTTGGCGATATTCATCACACGCTTGCAGATATTCTTCGCCCCTCACTTCGTCAGCAAGATTTTGATGATGAGAAAAAAGTTATTCTCGAAGAAATTGCGATGTATGACGACCAGCCGTTTTGGGTGTTGTACGAAAATGCGATGGAGCAATATTATGGGAAAAACCCGCTTGGACACCGTGTTCTTGGAACTCCCGAAACAATTACAAACATGCAACGTGATGAGTTAGCGGAGTACTTTACACAACGGTACAGTGCCGACAACACGACGGTTGTGCTTGCGGGGAATCTTGATTTTGACAGAATGGTTGAAGACATTCAACAACAATGTGGTTCGTGGGAGTGCACTGGGGCAACCAGAAATTATTCTGGAGTTACTCGTATCGAGGGTACGTTTGAAAAACATATCCCAGATTTACAACAGCACTACCAGTTAATGATGATGCCAAGCGCCGCATTCCAAGACAAACAAAAGCACGCAGCGTCTGCTCTGGCAGCAATTCTTGGTGGCGGCGACGGTTCAAGACTACACTGGGCGTTAGTTGATACTGGCCTTGCTGAAGCAGCCGCAACAAGTGTTGATACAAATGATGGATATGGTGAACAACTCGCATACGCGATTTGCAAACCAAGTAATTCCGAGCAAGTTGCAGAGATTATGAGAAACGAAATGCAAACCCTTGTGGGCTCATTGACAAAAGATGATGTTTCCAGAGTTGTTGCGAAGGCGGCTACTGGAGCGGCTGTTTCAAGCGAACGCCCTGTCGGCAGGATGCAACGACTTGGTAGCATGTTGACAACGGGTGGAGAATATACTTCTCTAGAAGAAGAACTAAAAACAATAGAATCATTGACAGTAAAAGATTTGCAAGAAGTGTCTGAAGTGTTCCCATGGGTTCCAGTGTTCGAAGCATCAACGAAGCACAATTAATATGGCGCTTCTTTCTGACACAGCGATTTGTTTGCGGTGCTGGGATTTTTCAGAGACTAGCCAAACGGTAAGTTTGCTTACAAAAGAAAGCGGCATGATTCGCGGGCTGGCTAAGGGTTCAAAAAGAGACAATGGCTCGTTTTCTGGCGGATTTGACCCAGTGACCAAAGGAAATATAGTCGCAAAAATAAAAACAAGTAGCAACCTTGCGACATTGACGGAGTGGCAACTTGAACATGTATGGTGGACAACACGAAATAATCTTGCAGTTAACCGTGGAGCAATTTATATGGTTGATCTTGTTGGCAGGATGTTAACCGACCAAGATCCTCATACGAATGTGTACGATACTTTGCTCGAAGCTCTAAACAGAATGGATGAGGGGCACAACATAGATTGGCCTCTACTTCGTTTTCAATGGGCACTCTTAGTTGAAACAGGATATCGGCCAACACTTGAAACTAATAAGGAAGAGGAACCAGTAGTTGCGTTTAGCTGCAGAACCGGTGGAGTTGTTGAGGACACTGGCGAGATTGATCGTGTTCGTGTACGTAAGGAAACGATAGAAGTGCTTCGCATGTTGCAAGATCAGAGACCCATGCAGCCAACCGAACCCGAAACACTTCATCGCGCTAACCGCCTTCTTGCTCATTACATCCGCGACATTATTGGAAAAGACACTGCCGCCATGAGATGGATGTGGCAAAAATAAACTATCCCGCGGGTTGTTTATATGTGGTGGCGTTTATTTTTATTTCGTAGCGTGTGTGTGTGAGAGTCATTTTTGTGATTTGGGTATACTTATAGTTGTGACGAGAATTATTTCATTGCTAAATCAGAAGGGTGGGGTGGGGAAAACCACGACCACTGTTAATCTCGCTGCAGCAATTGCGGCAGCTGGGAATACGGTTTTGGTTATCGATCTTGACCCACAGACACACCTTGGTTTGCATTTTGGCATAGATGAAACGGCTGCCTCGGTATATGACTTATTAATGGATGACGATGTGAGCGCAAAAAACGCAGTCGTCAAAGCCCGCAAAAATATCGATTTAATTACAAGTGAAGTTGACTTAGCTGCAGCCGAATCGGAACTTGCTTCCAAAACAGACCGACATGATTTGCTGGCTCATAAGTTAGCACCTATTAAGGATAAGTACGACTACATATTGATTGACTGCCCGCCAAGTTTGGGCTTGCTTACCATAAACGCACTAGCTGCTTCAAAAGAACTCATAGTTCCAATGCAAACGCACTTCCTAGCACTTCAAGGGGTAAGTCGTTTGTTCGAAACAGTACAAATGCTTGTTGGTGGATTGAACCCAGAGTTGGCAGTTATTGGCATCGTACTTTGTATGCATGAAAAGAATACAAAACTCGCCAGAGAAGTAGTCGATGATTTGACAGGTTTTTTTGAATCCTCAAGAGAAAGCAATGCACCTTGGAAGAACTGCGTAATATTCGATCCTCCAATTAGAAGATGTGTTAAACTCGCAGAAGCACCAAGTTTTGGTCAAACAATTTTTGATTACGAGCCCGATTGTGCAGGAGCAAAGGATTACGCAAAACTTGCGCAGAGTGTAATATCTGCAAGTCGAACCGTTGGTGTCGAATTAGTCAATGAACACGCGTGAGTTAGCTGTTCGTCATTGGCGAATCGGTTTCGTGATTTGGTTTCTAATACTGATAATTGGGACGCACCTTCCTCAAGCAACTCCAAGCGAAGCACCGGTATTTGAATCCCCCGATAAATTACTACACTTTGTTTGTTTTGGTTTGCTTGCGTTTTTCTTCATGTGTTCAAGGTGGGTTCAACCGGTGTGGTTATGTTGGCTCATTGTTGCTATATGGGCAATTGTGGATGAAACAACACAGGATTTATTACCATTAAATCGTGCTTTTAGTGGAGAAGATTTGATTTCAGGAGAACTTGGTATTACAGCGTTCATGGCTTGGCACGGCGCACTCTCAAGTAAACCAACAAAACACATTAATGACTCAGTAGAAAAACTTCTTTCAAAAACAAGCAACTGGTATGCGCTTGTAGCAATCGGGGCTGGGTTTTTTGTTGCAGCCATCAGTACCCTGTGGCTGTTGAGTAAAGTAATAATTGATACTCGGCAAACGGGGTGGGCATTCTTTTTTGCGTTCTTAATATCGATTGTTTTTATGCTTTGTTTTTTTGTAAAAAAATGCTCGATACCCTCTGGGGAACTGTGTGCCATTATAAAAAATATGGTTGTCGCCTTGGTATGGACGATTGTCATTACAGCGATGGTTGGAATAGCAGTTTCTTATACAACGTTTGATCCATGGGTTGCAGCGATGACCGTATTGGTTATTGGTTCACGAATTGCTTGGAACAAAATCACATGAGTAAGAAAGACAACCTCGAACGTAACACAAGGACAAATAGTTCACTTACTTTTCTTAGCCGTTGCACAGGACTAATTCGTGACGGAGCGATTTCCAGAATATTTGGCGCTACCGAGTTCGCTTCGTCCTTCTACTTTGCATTTTTGATTCCTAATCTCTTTCGTCGTCTCTTTGGCGAAGGTGCTTTAGCAGCCGCTTTTCTTCCAAGCTATACAAAATTACAGTTACAAAACCCTCAACTTGCCAAAGCGTTCGCAACACTAACAATTGGAAAACTTTTAACGATTCTTGGAGCAATAACGGTTGTTATTGAACTGATTTTATGGGCAATTATTGCATCGCAATCTACTCAGAATACATCGTTGCAGTTAACGATGGTTATGTTGCCATATATGCCACTTGTTTGCCTTGTTGCAATATTTGGGGCAATTTTGCATGTTCACGATAAGTTTGGCCCGACCGCAGCAGCGCCGATTATTCTCAATGGGCTAATGATTGCTGCTGCATACGGTTTTGCAGGTGTCTTTGTAAATCAACTGTACCATTTAATATGGATTGGCATCGCAGTTGTTTTTGCGGGCGTTTTACAAGTCGCTTGGTCACTTCTTGCGCTTCGTAGGTATGGATGGTTTACAAAAGAAACAGATTCAGCTCAGGATGAGTTGAAAATAATGATGCGTCGAATGTTGCCGATGATTATTGGTCTTGGGACGCTTCAACTCAATACACTCATTGACGGTTTCGTTGCGAACTGGTCTAACTTGTTTGGAAGTTCGTTCTTTTTTGGTTTGGAGTATCCGCTAGGCGATGGCGCGATGGCTTCTATAACGTGGGCGCAACGGCTCTATCAGTTTCCCTTAGGAGTTTTTGGAATTGCACTTGCAACAGCAATTTATCCCTTGCTTGCGAAACAGTCGAAGGATCAAACAACCTTCGCATCTACAATTCACCGCGGATTGAGGTTGGTTATCTTCATAGGATTACCGGCAAGTGCTGGTTTGATATTCGTTCGGGAACCATTGGTAGCGGTAGTTTTTCAGGGGCAAAATTTCACTAGTGAAGACGCGATGCGTGTTGGGACAATTTTACTAGGTTATGCGACCGCAGTTTGGGCATATTCAATGACACAGGTTTTAACGAAGGGGTTCTATGCAAAGGACGATGCAAAGACACCCGTGGTTATAGCAATGATTTGTGTAGGATTAAACTTCGTTTTAAATGTTCTTTTAATTTGGACTCCACTCAATACTTCAGGCCTAGCGTGGTCAACAGCAATTTGTGGTGTTATCCAAGCATGTTTACTACTTGTTGTAATTCGAAAACATATAAAAATGCCAATAAATAACACCGTCCTTAAATCGTGGGTAACAACAGCGTTTTTAACTCTAGCCATGAGCATCGTAGTGGCCTTGGCGGTTCACTATTTTTGGGATCCTGCAATCAGTTTATGGGGTTCTGCGGTAATCCTTTCTCTTGCGGTAGGAATGGGCATTGCGATTATGGCAGTAGGCAGCCTACTCCTTAAAAGACCAGAACTTCAGTGGGTTCTCGGACGTGGAGGATAATCAAAAAACGAGATGAACAATCAGGGCAGCCGCGGGGTATATAGGCAACGGTGATTCAAATAAAAAACCTCCAAAAGGGGATTTCAGTGGCATGAAATTGCCGATTGTGTGATTTGAGGACCCACTATTACCGATAGAGAGTTGGAATTAATATGGAATCAAACGAGAAAAACCAAGACGTGCAAAGTCGTACCAAGGCTATGGAAAAAGCGCCACCAACAAGACGCACAGCATGGCCGATTGTCCAACTCTTTCTTAGGGTTATTTGGGGAACATTTGGATTTGTCTTATGGACGACATTACCATTTTGTCGCTCATTTTTATTGAGGGTTTTTGGAGCTAAAGTTGGCAGAGGGTGTACGTTTTCAAGGACTGTTCAAATAACGATTCCTTGGAACCTAATTATTGGTAACGACTGTCATTTTGCTGACCACAGCATTTTGTATTCGCTTGGAATAATTACATTGGGAAACAATGTTCGAATTGACACGCGCGCACATCTTTGTGCTGGTTCACACGACATGAAGGACACAACCTTTCCACTAGTTCGCCCTCCAATTTCTGTAGGCGATGGTTCTTTTATTGGTGTTGACGCTTATGTTGCTCCAGGCGTCTCTCTGGGATCAAATGTAATTGTGCACCCAAGAACGAGTGTGTATAGAAGTTTTGAAGATTCGGTTGAGTTGTTGGGCAATCCAGCAAAGGTAGTCGAGTGAATTTGATTCGTCAATTATTATGGAATACTTTGGGTAAGTCAGTTTTTTTGTTGACCCCACACAACGCGTATTTATACCGAAGAACTATATTGAGATTGTTTGGCATGAAATGTGGGAGAAACGTTCGTATTAGAAGAAGTGTTAAATTTGATAAGCCATGGAATGTTACTGTTGGCGATTTAGTTATTTTTGGAGACGGTGTTGTCGTACATGCTTCAGAAAAAATACATATCGGGAAGAGATCGTCAATCAGTCAGTACGTTATGCTCCTTACCGTTTGTGGTGACTATAAAACTGCTGGAAAAACAAAACTTAGAGGTGCAATTAATATCGAGGATGATTGTTGGGTAGCAACCGATACAGTCGTGATGCCAAATGCCCAAATTGAAGAGGGCGTTGTGGTTGGCGCAAGAGGATTGGTAGAAGGGGTCCTTCCAAAATGGAAAATATGTACTGGTGAACCCGCGGTAGCTCGAGCAGAACGAGTCTTGTACATCCACGAATTAATTGCTCCCGCTGACAGGCATCTCTCAAATATCGAAATCATTATTCCTGTTAGAAATGAAGAAGTTAATCTCCCACATACGCTTGCAAGTGTGATTAAGTGGGCTGACAAGGTATGGGTTATTGATTCTGAATCAACAGATGGAACATGTGATATTGCACGAAAAGCAGGGGCTGAAGTGGTGGTACAACCGTGGCTTGGTTATGCGAAACAAAAAAACTGGGCGGTGGAAAATTTAGATATAAAATCGGACTGGGTGTTTTTTCTTGATGCTGACGAAACGATTCTCCCAAGATTGCGAGATGAGCTGTGCGAAATAGCGTCACTACCAGCAATCGAAGTGAAAGAATCTGCTTTTAACATCAATCGATATTTTGTGTTTCTTGGCAAACGAATCCGACACTGTGGCTACTTCCCAAGTTGGAACGTGCGGTTCTTTAAACGCGGTAAAGCAGTTTATGAAGACCGCGATGTGCATGAACATATGATTGTTGATGGAAAAATCGGAAAACTAAAGGGTCTCATGGAGCACAATGACCGTCGTGGAGTTGAGTGTTATTTGGAAAAACATAATAAGTATTCGACTCTTGAGGCAAAAGAAATTGTCTCGCATCAGAAGAATACCAATTTGACAATTGCCCCAAAACTATTCGGTAATGTACAGGAGCGTCGACGGTGGATAAAGCATTTTATTTATCCTTGGCTACCTGCTAAATGGTTGTTCCGATTTATTTGGATGTATGGAATTCGATTGGGATTTTTAGATGGATTTACGGGATTTCGTTTCTGTTTATTTATCTCAACATATGAAATTTTTATATCCCTTAAAATGATTGAGTTCAAGCAACAAAGAGCTAAACATGACGGCTGAAGATAGACACATTAGTCCATATTCAATGCAAGAAAAAATATGGCGTTTGCTCTGGTCGATTACCCAAGCAACTTTTTTCCGGTTTTCTTTTCATACTTGGAACCGTTGGAGAATATTTTTGCTTCGGTCGTATGGCGCAACGATTGAATATTCATGCATTGTCCGAAGAACAATAAAAGTAGAATGCCCATGGAATCTTACGGTAGGCGAACACAGTTGTTTGGGTGATGGGGTAGTTTTGTATTGCCTAGGAAAAATCACGATAGGCGACCGAGTTTCTATTTCTCAAAACACTTATTTATGTGCCGGGTCGCACGATTATTCAAAAGAAGATATGCCACTTCTTAGACCACCAATTACTATTGAGGATGATGTTTGGCTCGCCGCAGATTCTTTTGTTGGTCCCAACGTAACCGTTGGAAAGGGCGCTGTTCTTGGGGCTCGTGCAGTTGCCATGCGGAACCTCGACCCAAATACAGTCTATTCTGGAAATCCCGCCACAATCATCAAAAAACGACACTAACTTACACTGGGCACTTGGCCTGGTACAAAATACACTGGGTACAATTAATGGGAAAAATTTCTGGAAATGGCGTATCCTTTACAAGATGAATAGAAAAAACACCTTTATTAGCCTAAATACACCGGGTTTTACGATTATTGAGTTGCTTATTGTTGTAGGTATCATTGTCGTTCTTGTTGCCTTTCTGGTTCCATCTCTAGGGAAAGCATTTGCAACGGCCAAATTAACGCAAGATAAAACACAAGCGAAGGGAATTCACTCCGCAATGCTGCTCGATTCAACAAGCAATGAGGGACAATTACCTAGGCCAAGTGTTTACGCAGCAGATCATTCAAATGTTGTTCATGACACAAGTGACACTACAGCGAACCTAATGTCGATGATGCTAGCCCAGAACTATTTCACAACAGACACTGTTGTTAGCCCAGTGGAAACTAATGAAAACGTTGAAGATATTAATGGTGAAGATTTAGTGTACGACTATGATAACGTTGGTCAATTTAATGATGATGGAGAATTTGTACTCTGGGACACTGAATTTCGAGCAGATGTCTCATCAGCAACTGCGACGAATAAGGTGCACAATTCATACGCCCACCAAGCGCTTTGCGGACAACGCCCCCGTTTGAAATGGCACTCAGCAGCGACCCCATCTGATGTAATTATCTCTAATCGAGGACCAGAGTGTTCAGTCGCTGGCGATGGAACATTGATATTTGACGATGGAAGCAACACGCTGGAGTTTCATGGTGAGAAGAATGTTTGGAAAGGAACCATTGTTCTGGGTGACGGTTCAGTTAGGTTGGCAGAATCTTATCTTCCTGATGGAATTTCATACCAACCGCTGAACGGCATGCCTCTAGGCCCTGACCATATTTTTCTGACAGATTGGACGGAGGTTGAAGTTGGCACAGCCCCACCTGGGATGCCGTCTGGCGACAACTGGATGGTGATATGCAACCAAGTGATCAATGAAAATGAAATTAATGTAGTTTGGGATTAAGGGGTAGAGTACATTTTGTAACCCCGCTACTTTGATTATATTTATGCACCACTAACCACAACGAACCGTATATCGTATGAGTTATGCAACTGCGTCTTTATAATTCACTTTCAAGAAAAACTGAGACATTCGTTTCCATTGACCCAGAACAACGAATGGTCGCCCTATATTCATGTGGTCCCACTGTGTATGACTTTGCGCACATCGGTAATTTCAGGGCTTTTCTAAATGCCGACGTGTTAAGGCGAACACTCGAAGCGATTGGGTACGACGTGCAACAAGTAATGAACATAACCGATGTTGGTCACATGACTGATGACGAAGATGCTGATGGCGGTGGTGAAGACAAAATGGAAGTAGCGGCAAATCGCCTGTCTGAGGCAAAAAAATCTGGTGAACTTCCCCCTAGTGTTGATGTTGATCCCGCCGATCCACTCGCCGTAGCAGAATATTATGCAAGTGCATTTCTTGAAGATGCAAAAACATTGGGAATGCAAATTGCTTTCGAGGCAGACAACAATCCAGAGTTGATGCCAAGACCTACACAGTTTATTTCTCAAATGATTGCTATGGTCGAATCCCTGATCGACAAAGAACATGCGTATGTGGCTTCCGATGGTGTTGTTTATTTTGATGTGCAATCCTATCCAAATTATGGACAACTCTCTGGTAATACAATGGAGAAACTTCGGTCTGGCGAAGGTGGTCGTGTGGACATGGAAACTCAGGCGGTAAAACGAAATCCTGCAGATTTTATGTTGTGGAAACCTGACCCAAATCATCTCATGCGATGGGAGAGTCCATGGGGCGAGGGGTATCCTGGGTGGCACCTAGAGTGTTCGTCAATGGCTACGGAGTTACTCGGTCCCGTTATTGATATTCATAGCGGAGGAGAAGATAACATTTTTCCTCACCATGAGTGTGAAATAGCACAATCCTGTTGCGCAACCAACAACCAAACATTTGCAAACTATTGGTTTCATACTAGATTCCTTTTAGTTGATGGTGCAAAAATGAGTAAAAGCAAAGACAATTTTTATACCTTGCGCGACCTGATAGCCAAAGGTGCAACACCAGCCGCAATTCGGCTTGAACTTATTCGTACACACTACCGTTCAAACGCAAACTTTACCTTCCAAGGTTTAATAGATTCACAACGTCAGGTTGATAGGTGGCGCCGATTAGCAGACTGGTTGTGTGAGCACGGATGTTTAAAAACTACAGCAACACCTCTACAAAAAGCAAGAGATAAATTCATTTCTGCAATGTGTGAAGATTTGAATGTGGCTGGAGCAATTGGTTTTTTAAGTGAAGCTGTTAGCGCCTACGCTGTTGATACAACCCCAGAAGAAGGTGATGGTCCTCATACATTTGCGGATGAATTTAAAGCGTTACAAGACATGGACTCCATTTTAGGTGTAATTAATCTAGAGGCTTGTGCATGTACCGAAAACATTGATGTTGAGAAAATAGAGTCGCTTATCGAAGAGAGGCTTGCTGCTAGAACAAGTAAAGATTGGTCTCTGGCAGATGAAATACGAGACGAACTGTTGAAACTTGGTGTTGCCATTAAGGATAGTTCCCAAGGAACAACATGGACAAGAATTATTCAATGAACAATTCTCCCCCGATTATTGGGTTGATGGGTGGTATTGGTTCGGGAAAAAGTGCGGTTGCGTTACTTCTGAAAAAATACGGTTGCGTAGTTGCAGACGCAGACGCAAACGCCAAAGCAGTTTTGATGGATTCTGACGTTCGCAATCAAATAGTCGCATGGTGGGGTAAAGAAATTTTGAATGTTGATGGACATGTTGATACAAAATTGGTTTCTGATATTGTGTTTCAAAACGAAGAAGCAAGAAAGAACCTAGAGCAATTAGTACACCCAAGAATATGGGCAATGCAAGAAGCACAATTTGCAGCTTGTGCAGGCAGTACTCGCGCCTTGGTCATTGATGCCCCACTGCTCCTTGAGACAGGTGCAGACGCGGAATGCGATTATCTTATTTTTGTAGATACATCCAGAGAAAAACAGCTTGAAAGAGTGCTAAAAACTCGTGATTGGACAGAAGAAGAACTCGATCGTCGAGAAGGGGTACAATTACCACTTGACACGAAGCGAAAAAAAGCCGATTATGTAATTATTAACGAGGGCGAGTTAGACGAGGTTTGCCACCAAGTCGAACAAATCCTTGAAGATATTCACACTAAGCGGTTCACTAAGTAAATCGCGAATCCCCTTCACATTTAATACTATAGAATAAAAATTAGTTTCACCTTACACGGTGTTACACAAAGTAATACCCAAATTATTGGGCGAGGAGCATGCATAAGAATGGCAAAGAAACGAAGAAGACGAAAAAATAACAGAGGTGATAGTGGTCTTGCGACAATGTCACTTAAGCCCGGGGAAGTTCCAACAGATGAGGAACTAGAGGTTGAAGCGGCGTCGATTGATGCCAAGTTGACCGAGCAGGCACAAAAGAAATATGACAAAGCAAAGAAAGATGGTTTTGATCTTTCTGCACTTCAACACATGAAGGGCAAAGAACTTGGTGAAGTTGCAAAAAAAGAAAAACTAGAAAACTGGGCTGAGATGCCAAGGCAAAAACTTGTGTTCGAGATTCTAAAAGCACAAGCTAACAGGCAGGGCTTAATGATTGGAGAGGGAACCTTGGAAATAATGACAGATGGATATGGGTTTTTGCGAAGCCCAGAGTATTCATACGTCGCATCTCCCGATGATGTTTACGTAAGTCCATCTCAAATACGTAGGTTCGGTTTGCGAAAAGGGCAGGTTATTCGCGGTCTTATTCGACCACCGAAAGAAACAGAAACGTACTTCGCTATGCTGCGAGTAGAGGCAATTAATGGTCATGACCCAAAAGAAATACACGATATTGCAACGTTTGAAAATCTAGTTCCTCTACATCCAGACGCAAGAATACATCTTGAAACCGAGAGCGAAATAATTGAAACAAGGGTCATTGACTTGGTTGCTCCATTGGGCTTTGGACAACGTGCACTCATTGTTGCTCCACCGCGAACAGGTAAAACTGTGCTGTTACAACGACTGACAAATGCAATAGCAATCAATCACCCCGAAGCGCATGTAATAGTTCTTCTTGTCGATGAACGCCCCGAAGAAGTAACTGATTTCAAACGAAGTACTCCAGATTCGGTGGAAGTTGTTGCAAGCACTTTTGATGAAGAAGCAACTCGTCATATTCAAGTTGCAGAAATG
>CAYZEX010000026.1:0-13035 GCA_964477675.1 uncultured Isosphaeraceae bacterium | reverse complement strand
TTGAGTTGCAATTCCAGAAGCATACCCAAGAACATTTAAAATTGTCCGTTCAGCAACAAGAATATTTTTCGCTGCACCTTCCAACACCGCAACATTTTCATCCTCTACAACATCGCCATCTCGATGTACCAATTTCACTGAGACATCACCAAGCGCATCAATCACTTCAGCAATTGGTTCAAGCCCAGCGACCACACAATTGGATCGCACATTTATTACATATTTTCTCATTGAACCTGACAAGCACAATGAATTCGTTGTTACATCCCCGTCAAATCCACCGTCTTCTTCGATACAACGGGAGATTAGTGATCGCATAAAGGTCTTTGATACTATCGGGATTATGTCACTCATCTTTTTTCAATTCATAGGGCTTGCCATTCATCAATTTTATGGATGAATCCCCTCCACCAACAACCAACAAATTGCCATCCTCGGAAACTGAAATACACTCAAGCGATTGTTTTGACGGCAGAGATGCAATTAAATTAAATGTAGCAGTATCCCAAACTCCAACGGTACCATCTGAGGATGCTGTCACAAAACGTAATTCATCGTTAAACAAAGCGATATCGCGAAGTACACCACCCATCGTTTCTCTTGAACTCAAAACTTCTCCATCCTTTGCGTCAAGTAATTGCAATGTTTTGCTTACCCTTGCTGTAATTAGAGCATTCCTCGATGCAAGAAATTCCATCGCAATGATATCACTTCCACTACCCATTCTTTTCCAAATTACTGTTCCCGAATCGACATGGAATGCAGTTAAGCTCCCGTTGATTGTAGAAACAAAAAGTTCACTACCGTCAGTATTAAGAGATACTGCAAGAACAATTGAATCACTGACTGATGTGTTAAATAGTGTTTGTTGCGTCATTGCATCAAAAACACACACTTGTCCATTGAGAGTAGTTGCCGCTACTCTGACACCTTTGGGCGAGATATCAAGTGCAGTTATTTGTCCCTTGCATGAACCAACAAGCTCTTGTTGGTTCATTTTTTCAACATCCCATAACCGTACGTTCCCATCAAGGTCCCCAGTCACAGCAAACGATAGGTGTGGAAAATACCCAACAGTAGTTATTTCTGCATATTTCGAATCAATAACATCATTTCTACTTTCTGTAACATTCACTACCTGCAAATCTGAATCGAACTCGGAAGCAACAACTAATAAATCGTTTGAAACAAATGAAATATCTGAGGCGGGCATTTTGCTTGAAACTTTGTGTACATCTGGGAATGAGGGTGAAGCGTTCCACCACCGTACACTTCCATCTTTCCCAACGGTAATAAATCGTGTATCGCCAAGAGCATCTATTGACCAAATTAAATCGTCATGCCCAATTAAGGTATCAAGCAATTCCAATTTATCGATAGACCATAACCGAACTGCACCATCTGATCCGACGGAGGCAACAACTTCGTCTACTGAAGACAAAGCCATCACTTCGCCATGTTCAGTATTAACAATTCGGTGAGAGCCGTCAGGCACATTCCAAACGACAATTTTCCCATCGTCACCTCCCGAGAATAGAGACCCACCGTTTGCAAAGTGAACAGAACGAACTCCCCCACCATGCCCATGCGCTCGCATCATAGGTTCTGTTTTTTCAACATCCCACACTTGCACAGTTCCATCAATCGATCCCATTGCAAGCAGATTTGTTTGATAATCAAAATCAAGAGCTAATACCATTCCACCTTTTCCCTGTATCTCTTTCATGTGATTACCTTGTGCACCCCATATATGCACAGAACCATCGGGATGTCCTGTTGCAAAAGAATTGCTATTCAATGTCGATATAGAAGTAACAGGCCCACGGTTACCCGCGTACATCTTCATAGAATCGAGTTTCAAATCTAGAATGGCGATATTTCCATTTGCCATACCCAAAAACAACACATCTCCTTCAGCAGAAAAATCCACTACATTTAACTTGTGAGGTAACGTTACATCTCTTGTCACCCCCCTTAACTCATCCATGAGCGTTACGCGCTCGCCTTCAAATGTTATTGCAATATGCTGACCCAATGGTGAAGAGACCAGCGAAGTCGGACGGTCTCCAATTAGCCATGTTCGGTTGGATTGGTTCACTATGCCGTGTAAATAATTCCATTCCCAACCGCGTTGGTTACGGTCGGTTGATTTAAGTTGATGCCGAGCCATTCCCCATGCGTTGTTTGCAATTGCGGCTTGAGCAGTTCCAATAGTTGCGATGTATGCCTTCTGTTCAGCGTCAGTTCTGGCTTGCTCCTCTATAACAAGTGTTCTTTTCATATCCTTTTGTCTTGCCTCTGACTCAACAAGCCCCCAAATGAGACCAGTTAGTCCTAGCAGGAGGGCAAAAAACACAACGATAGCGGCGCGAAACTTAAGTTGGTTGCGGCGAGCATACAATCTAAGGCGGTGCAGAGCTGTTGGTGGTTTTGCAAGAATTGGCTGGCTATTCAAAAACCGTTGAATATCTTTAGCTAGGTCAACTACAGATTCATATCTAGATTCACGATCTTTAGAGAGTGATTTCATGAGTATTTGCGAAATCTCATCTGGAATAGACTCGTCTATTGATTTTGGTGGAGTAGGTTTCGTTTCTCGTATAACGAGGGGTGCTCTATAGAGTGGAATCCCCTTTAATTCATAAGGAAGTTCCCCAGTCATGAGTTGAAACATCAAAACACCAAGTGAATATACATCTGTACGAACATCAACGTCGTGCGGGTCATCGCCACACTGCTCTGGGCTAGACCATTGTAAGGTTCCAACAAAACGACCAGCAACTGTTACTGTTCTCTCAACATCATCCGATCCCGCCATCAATGCAACACCAAAATCAATAACTTTTGGTTTGCCATTACTCGTGATTAAAATATTAGATGGTTTTAAATCTCGGTGAATAATACCTCTACCATGACCGTACTGAACGGCTTCACAAACATCCAAAAACAACCTTAATCTTGCTGCTCTGGTTAGTTTTTCTTCCTCGGCGTAATCGGTAATTGATCTACTACCAGGAACATATTCCATAGCAAAGTATGGAAGTAAAACGTCTTCCTGTGTTTGGTGTCCTGAATCGTATACTTGCGCAATTCCTGGGTGTTGCAATCGAGCGAGCAATTCACTTTCCAGCTCAAAACGGTGGAGTGTTGCTGGTGTTGCTGCAGCAGATTTCACAATTTTTAAGGCAACTGAGCGATGAGGATGTATTTGTTTGGCTTCATACACATACCCCATCCCGCCAATCCCAATAATACGAATGATATCAAAATCCCCTACCCGTTTCCCGATCCATTCATCAGCATGTACGCCTACATTTGAATCAAGCCAATCGTGAGATGCACTTTCATCGTGGCATGTTTCGGCATTTGGACCAGACATATCACAGGTAACATCGTCTGGATTTAATGGTGAATCATCCTGCATATCATTACATGATACGTGCAAGACGATTTAGTGGTTCTACATTACACTGCTTCGCTGATTGCTTGGGCAAGTGCTTCACCATTTTTTAATTCACTTGGACGCCATTCAATCGATAAACCGTCTTGTTCCATTTTCTTTGGAATAATGTGAAAGTGCACGTGAAAAACCGCCTGATGCGCTAACTTGCCGTTATTTTGCAGAATGTTATACTCATCACAACCAGTTACCTTAACTACTGCATTCGCAACCTTCACCAAAGCCTCTCCTAGTGCCGCGCCACTTTCAACTGAAAGTTCATGCAATGATGCCACTGGTTCCTTTGGGATAACAATCGTGTGGCCTTCGCTTAGTGGGGCAACATCTAAAAATGCCAGAACATGATCGTTCTCATAAATTCGGTGGCACTGAATGTCACCATTGATTATTTTTTGAAAAATCGTAACCATTACTTTTGTTCCTTAATAACTGCTTGTGCTGCTGAAAGACGTGCAGTGGGTACCCTAAACGGTGAACAGCTTACATAATTAAGCCCAACGTTGTGGCAGAATTCTACCGACTTGGGGTCGCCACCATGCTCACCACAAATCCCAATTTTCAATGTTTTCTTCACACTACGACCGCCATGCACACCCATTTCTACAAGTTTGCCAACACCATCAAAATCGATAGTTTGGAATGGATCGCGAATAAGAATGCCGTCCCCAAGGTAGTGTGGCAAGAACGAATTAATATCATCCCTGCTAAATCCATACGTGAGTTGCGTTAAGTCATTTGTTCCAAAACTAAAGAAGTCAGCAACTTCAGCAATCCGATCGGCGACGATTGCTGCACGAGGAATTTCTATCATCGTGCCAATTGGAATATTCAAAGAACCTTTAAATTTCTCTTTCTTCTTAATCTTTTTGATTGTGGACAGAGCTAGTTCTCGAAGTTGAGCAAGCTCTTCCCGAGTGCCAACAAGTGGAATCATTATCTCTGGTTTTGCATCAATTCGTTTTCGTTTACAAGTAATCATTGCTTCGACAATTGCGGTAACTTGCATCACAAGAATTTCTGGATAGGTCACAGCCAAACGGCAACCTCGGTGTCCCAGCATTGGATTGAATTCATGAAGTTGTTCAACTCGCCTACGCACAAGACCCACTTTGACACCCAGTTCATCTGCTACTTCTTTTTGCCCAGCGTGATCGTGTGGTAAAAACTCATGCAGTGGTGGGTCCAGCAATCTTACTGTTACAGGAAAACCTTTCATTGCTGTAAAAATGCCAACAAAATCATCACATTGGTACGGCATCAATCGATCAAGCGCCTCGACTCTTGCTTCTTTCGTCTGTGCAAGAATCATTTGTCGCATTGCAAGAATACGGTCACCTTCAAAGAACATGTGTTCCGTTCTTGTGAGCCCGATTCCCTCGGCTCCAAAGGAGCGAGCTCTTTTTGCATCACTTGGTGAATCAGCATTCGTTCGCACATTCATGCGTCTCCGTTGGTCTGCCCATTTCATAACAGTTTCAAAGTCACCACTCATTTTTGGTTCATGTCGCTCAACTGCACCAAGCATTACTTCGCCAGTTCCGCCATCGATGGAAAGTATGTCTTTCTCACAATACGTTTTCCCATCAATGGAAACTTTCTTACGCTTTGCATCAATATGCAAGTCAGAAACTCCAGCCACACAACACTTACCCCAACCTCGAGCAACAACTGCCGCGTGGCTTGTCATGCCACCCGTTGAAGTAAGAATGCCAACTGCGTGGTGCATTCCATCGATATCTTCTGGTGAAGTTTCCTTACGTATGAGAAGGACGTTTTCACCGGCTTCAGATCTGACAACAGCATCTTCAGCACTAAATGCCAACGCTCCTGTTGCAGCACCAGGAGAAGCGGGCAATCCCTTAGCAAGCGCTGGAACCTGGTGTTTACTTTTTGCTGTGAAACTTGGGAGCAAGAGTTGCACAAGATCGCCTGATGGAATACTGAGCAGAGCTTCGTCTTTTGTAATGAGGCGGCTCTTCACCATGTCCACAGCGATTTTTACGGCTGCAGCTGCAGTTCGTTTCCCTGCCCTTGTCTGCAACATCCAGAGCTTGCCGCGCTCAATTGTGAATTCAATGTCTTGAATGTCTCGATAATGTTTTTCAAGTGTTTTCTTGTTCTTTAGAAGTTCTTTAAAGATACGGTCATTCCATCGTTTCATCTGCGAAACTGGCTTTGGAGTGCGAATACCCGCCACAACATCTTCGCCTTGGGCGTCGATCAAAAACTCACCAAAGAACTTATCTTCACCTGTTGAAGGATTGCGAGTAAATGCAACACCAGTCCCTGAGTCAGTTCCCATATTTCCAAACACCATCGCTTGTACGTTTACTGCTGTTCCTTTTAATCCAACGATATCATTGATTTGCCTATAACTCTTTGCACGGTGGGTGTTCCATGATTTAAAGACAGCCTCAACAGATAAAGAAAGTTGTTTGTATGGGTCTTGAGGAAAGTTGCTACCAACATGTTTCTTGTACAATTTTTTGTACCTATTGCAAACTTCTTCAAGCCCTTCTGCGGAAAGTTCAGTATCAAGTGTGACGCTGTATTTCTTTTTTACGATAGAGAATTCGTGTTCAAAATCTTCATGATTCATCCCCATGACAACATCACCAAACATGTTAATAAGACGTCGGTAGGCATCCCAGCCAAATCGAGCATTGCCAGTGAGCGCAATCATGCCACGAACCGCTGCATCGGTAAGCCCAAGGTTCAGAACAGTGTCCATCATTCCTGGCATTGAAACCGCTGCGCCCGAACGCACGGAAACGAGAAGAGGGTCGGTGTCTGAGCCAAATTTTTTGCCTGTCTCTAGTTCAACTCGTCGAATTGCCTTGACCGTTTCTTCGTCGAGCCCCTTTGGCATCCTTCCACCATCTTCATGGTAGGCAGCACATATTGTTGTTGGAATAGTAAATCCAGGAGGTACGGGCAATCCAATCGAAGTCATTTCAGCAAGGTTTGCTCCCTTCCCGCCAAGTAATTCCTTTTGTGTAGCATTCCCCTCGGTTTTGCTCTCGCCCCAACAGTAGGTCATCTTTTGTTTGCGGGTTTTTGCTTTTCGTTTCGATGTTGCAGTCGGCATCAGTAACTCCATTAATATTCAAAACGTGCATCATACTCGACCTGTACACTGCGTACTATTCATGCTTCCTAAAGACGCAAAACCATTACCTGACCTAAATGCTTCGCCTTCTCAAGTCGCTGCTTCTTGGCCCACAAATCAACCACTTTTTGCTCTTGTCGGAAATGAAACTACCTCAAAGTGGTCGAGATGGAGCATTGTTGCTCCTGCAGATGGAAAACGGGTTACACTGAACCACACAAACTCAATTTACGAATTGGGTGCAATTCTCAAAAAACAATCAAACGAATCTTTACTGCCAAACTGGATTGGTTATTTAAGTTACGAACTTGGCTATACGATAGAACCTGCAAGCGGTGACTCACCTAGGAACATTTGGCCACTCATTGATTTAGTTTGGTGTGACCGAGCGCTCATCCATGATGGAAAAACGAACACATGGTGGTCGATAGGTGGATGTAAACCTCCTGAATTGCAACCACGGATTGAAACAAAACCAATATGGACGAATCTGAAAGATGAGACTGGGAAACACATATTCAAATCTGCTGTCGCACGAACAGTTGAGTACATTCATGCTGGGGATATTTTTCAGGCAAATATCACACGGCGTTTTTCTGCAGAAGTTTCTGGCAATATAAGATCCTCTGCTTTTTCAATGCTATCAAACCCCGGCGGTTGGTTTGGTGCATGGTTGGAGTTCCCCGATGATGGTCGCTACATCATGTCAATGAGCCCTGAACTTTTTTTACAATACAATGGTGAAACTCGTGAGATTATTACGAGACCTATGAAGGGAACAAGACCTGAATGTGACCATCCTGAACAACTTATAGATTCCCCAAAAGATGCTGCCGAATTACACATGATTGTTGATTTGATGCGAAATGATCTTGGCAGAATATGTGAGTTTGGAACCGTTAAAGTTTTGCAAGCCAGAACAATTGAACAACATCCAACTGTCTGGCAATGTATTGGGGAAATTTATGGAAAAACAAAAACCGAAATACACGTTGATGATATTCTCAAAGCCACATTTCCAGCGGGCTCGATAACTGGAGCACCAAAAGTTCGTGCAATGCAAATTATTCGAGAACTTGAGTCAACACCGAGGGGGCCCTATTGTGGGGCTATCGGAATCCTTGGGAAATCTCTAATGCTCAATGTCGCTATTCGAACTGCTTTATTCCAAGGTAAGGGACCATCTCATACCTTTGATGGGAAAATGGAATACAGCACTGGTTGTGGTATTGTTGCTGAATCCGACCCAGAGGATGAACTCCATGAATCCGAAGTCAAAACCCACATCCTCCAAGGATGACCGTAAGATCAATATGACACATTACGCTGCTCGAAGTTGTTCGCGTTGCTGGATTGCAACCGCTCGAGTAATTTGCTGTGTTACAAACCGGCGATGAGATGGGTTAAATGAGAAATCAAACATCATCCCCATGTACGTTGAACCGCCAGATTCAAGATGCCAATGCATCAATTTTGCAGTAACACAAAGAGCGGGTCCATCAGAATTTGGTAGGGGGAACCGAAGCCAATGTAGGCGGTGGTGTCCAACTCCACTTGAATCTCCTGAGTGGACTTGAAGCCCAACTCCACCGCCACCGATATTAACAAGAGTTGCGGAAAATGCAGGCCCAACATCAGGCATACTGTCTTGTTCGCCCAATGCTTCGGGGCTCGAATCCCCTGCAAGGTGACGTTCCATACGTAATTGGCTTATTCGTTCTGGAAGAACAACGGAACGAGGATCAAGCAACGGCCAGACAGATAATTCGGGCAACTCCAACTTGTCGGTACTTATACGAAAGTCTCTCCTGCGTTGGCATCGTTCCACTGCTGATGGCATTTTTAACATCAGACCAGTATTGTCTCTGCCATTTGATCGATACGTTGTATTTCCCAAACATACCGTCCGGAACATCCAACGATTTTGCCCTATTGCAATAATTCCGAGTAATTGAACTCCTTGTTCAAGTGGAAGCGGTTCACCTGCTGCCGTTGGCATTTCGACAAGGATTTCAGTTTCATTCATCGAAATCAACTTTGCACACCATACAAAATCGCGACCTGTTGGACCGTTTGGCGATAAGGCTATCTGCAATGACCCTTTATGGTCGACTAGTTGTTGAAGGCATCGACGCCATCCAGTTGTTCGTGAACGATGTGCTGGCATAAAAACAGTTCTCCGTAAAAAAGAAAGATGAATTCAACACATCGTCAACCACATTGTATTGATGGAGTAGTACATCCATAAAGTCGTTTTTTGATGCCCTACTCAGCCCGCATGACCAGAATTGCCCCTGCAACCTGAACTTCTGGTACCGATAAGTCAACCAATTTTGCGACTAAACGCAAGTCACCCATAGTCCATAAACGAACTCGTCGGTCATCCGGTTTCAACTCCCATGAATCAGTGTCAACATCTTCCCCCTCACGAATTGCAAAAATTGCGTCGTTAGAATCCCAAACAAATTGCAAAGAGTTGTCTTCATTAACTCCATTCGCCCACCTTCCTTGCGAAACTTCCGGCCATAGGTCACCCGGAATATCATCCAAAATGACAACCCCTCCCTTTCTTAGGGATGCCTTGAATAGTTTCATTGTTTCCACCGCTTCATCAACGTCCCAAAGCAACATAAAAGTTTGTCCGCAACAAACGATTGCATCAACCGGTTCAGAAAGTGGGAGCACGTCGGATATATTTCCATCAATTAAATTGACGTCTAAATCCATGTCTGCACAAATTGATGAACAAGCATTGATTGCTGCTGAGTCGATGTCTAGACCAACAACCCTATGTCCTGCCATCGCTAGAGGTATCAAGATTCTCCCATCTCCGCACCCAACATCAACGATATCCAAGGGTGTTTCACCAAGCAACTGAATAATTGCATCAATTTGCAACTTGGATTGTTCTTCATCCATCGGCATCCAATCGTTCATTGAGAATCCCTCTGCATTAGTAGTTCAAATTGCCTAACTGTCCGAAGTAATCCTATCCGCTCAGTTCTACTTAGATGATACTTGCCATATCGTATAGCGTAATAAGTCTCGGACAAAGATGTAGCAATCGCATAACAATCTTCAGGCAAGTCCAACGATTGCACCCAAGTCATAGTTGGCACGTGTGACGGGCGAGTCAAACCGTGTTTTGCAAATACTCGTTGCAAACGAGCATAAAATTCAACACTCACAACAGAAATTCTCTCGTCGATTCGAGCAGACAACTGTAATAATTTTTTTGTTCTCTTCTTCCGCCATCGAACAATTAAAAATGTGAAACCTGCAAGCGCTAACGCACACATAACAAGATCAACCCACAACCTCCCACCTGCTCCAATATCAAACCAATCTACTATTCGGCGATACATTTCTCTTACAAAGGACACTACTGCACGTACATGTTGGCGCCAGTAAGGATCCGCAAAGACAATAATGTTTTTTTGTAATGCAAAGTTGTAATCAATTACGTATCTTTCCCATGCATTCTCAAATTGTTCCCAACTTGCTTGGACATTCTTCCCATACGTTTGGACCGATTGTGCCGTTGGGGAGTCTCCTTCTGCTGGAGTTGGGTCATACGTTTCCCACCCAAGTGGCAATGTTTCAACTTCTACCCAAGCATGCGCATCTCTTTCAAGTACATCGTATGTTTCACTCTCTTCTACCCACCTGTCCGTAAAGAAACCCGTAACAATTCTCGCTGGCAACTTCACTGTGTCACACAAAGCAACCATTGCAGCTGCAAAAAACTCACAATGCCCACGTTTGTTTTGCAAGAGAAACATTGCAATTGGATCTTCAGGATGCGATTGTTCAGTCCGCTGTAATGCAGACATTCCCAGACCGCTTGTTGAATACTCAAAAACATCTGACTGTAAATAATTTTCGAATGCTCTAGCCACACGCCTCCTTGCATCCGATGAGGTTGCTAGTTCATCTTCATGCACAGATATTTTGTTCATTATGTCCAATGCAAGTTTACGAACATCGTCATTTTGATAATAGAGCAACTTTGGAGAATAGGGTGACACAACCACATCCTCTGGATCAATTTGTACTGAATATGTTTGCAATGGAATTGCACCAAGTGCGAGCCCCATCGTTGCATTCGCAAGATTCATTGAAACTCTAGTTGGTGGAATTGTTTCTAACCCAACTGGTCTATATAAGGAATACACCTTGGTCATTGGCTGGAGCAATGAAACATCTACAAAAAGAAGGTTGTTGCTATTGGTAACCGGAGTTAAATTGGTGTATTGATTTTGTTTCGTTTCAAAAGTAGATTTGTAATGTGAATTCGTTTCCCACACACCCTTGCCCTGATATTCATTAAGAACACTCCCTCGTAATCGAACACCTCGAATTAATCGAACTGGCTCTCCATCCTTATTTCGAAGCGCAACTTCCATAATTTGCCTACTACTCAATTGAATTTCATTATCAGGGCGCAACTCCATTCTTTCACTTGTGTCGCCCCTTGTCATGAATTGTTCTGTAGTTTCAGCAGCCCTTTGTCTTGGTATCGACACAAATAAAAACCCCGATCCTAAAAAACCAACAATCAATAGTAAAGTTGCGCTCCATCGAAAAGTTTTACGAACGTGAAGTCCTGTCACTGGTCTTGCCCAAACCGCTGGGTAGTTTTCAGGGACTGCTCTATAACGCTCACCTCGCATTGTTTCTATGCCATGGTGCAATTGATACATAAGCAACACCCAAGCAGCCAAACCCGACCAACCAATAAGCAATAGACCGAACAAAATATCTGTAGCGTAGAGTGCACCGACTGCAAAGAGCAACAAACTCAAAAGCAATAGTTGCGCTTCATTTTCAACAGTTCGCCTTCCGTACAATTTAATTACTGTCAGCCAAACAACAAATTTCCCAAGTACATGGGGCAATAATTCATAGGGTCCAATCGAATCAAAAAACGAAAAGAGCAAGACCACAAAGACCAATAATCTCGAAACCCATGCAGGGATTGCCTTTCCTCTTGGGCCCTCTGTAACATACCAACTCAATACTGCAAGAACCCCAGCGATGACCAGAAGAGAAATATTAGAGAGTGCAACGCACTGCGCAAGAATTGCAGTAAGAACTAGGGTAAATCGTAACATACGGTAGGAGCGTAATACCTTCATGCCGATTTACCCCTTGCATTTGCAAGGCAAAAATCATCGAGTTGCGAAGCGTGAAAATACCACGCCCTACTTAATGATTTATTCGGTCTGGAACGATCAGGTCTTATGACAATAAGACCAGTATGAAGTACGTCAGAAATTGGTCGCGCGGGAATTGGCTGTCTGGTCTGGTCTAATGTAATTCTAGCGAGTGATGAAAGTAATTTATCTAGGTGTCTAGAGCCACTATGAAACCCAGCGATATTTTGTGTTTGTACACCAAGAATGGTTAACGCCACTTCTTGGTCTTGACGCAATGCTTCATTCAATACAGAGCTGCAAAGTGAAATGGATTTCTCCTCTAATACACGTGGGTCACCATCCCCCTTCAATTTGTCTGTGGGCGTTGTGAGATCAAGCACAACACGTACTTTTGGTAATGCTGGACTGGATCGTTGAATACAAATCAATTCCCCTCGCTTGGCAGAAACCTTCCATGCGATATCTCCAATTCTATCCCCACTTACAAGTTCACGAAGCCCGTAGTAATCATCACCACCCCGTCCTCGTCGATTGCTTCGTTGCCCAAGAGGACCACTTGAAATAATTGCCTTCAAAACAGATGGCTTCAGCACTTCAATTTTGGGCTGGACAAGAACAGAAGCCGGTTGTCTGACTGTTTTTCTTGAACGAATCATGCCAAAAGGAAAACTGGTGGTAATTTTTATCTTGTCAAATGTTGCCTCTCCCCGATGGGTAGGCCAGAAGATAGCTTCACCGTGGACTGTTTCTCCTGCACCAACCTCCATAATCCAACCTCGTGCTTTTCTGAAAAATTGTTGCCATGTTGAATTCGTGGTTTGTTGCTCTTCAATCCACAAACTAAATCCAACCATCCACTTTGCAGTATTATTAACTTCATACCGAACTATGTATGGTTCGCCAACTTTTGCTGGCTCAAGAACAATTCTTCGAACTAAGATTTTCCTCAGAGTCAACCTTGACCATAAGAAGGTCATTACCAAAGTTACCACCATTGCTCCAAAAAGCCACATAGGTAAGTTTTTGCCTTGGAAAAAAGCTGATGGTGCAACAAGAGCAACCAATACTACAAACACAATCGTTGGATGTATTGAAGTAGAGCGTTTTGACATCCCCCAAATGGTACGTCAGAAGGTCTTATTATTCAGCGGTTTGCTCCACAACTTCAGTGGATTCTCCCGGTTCTTCTACCTGCTTCAAAGGTTTCCAAGATGGTTCACGTGCTAAACCCTGCACTTCTGGCAAATCATTAAGGTTTGCAAGCCCAAATATGTTTAAGAAATCTTTAGTCGTTCCGTACAACATTG
>CAYZEX010000025.1:0-13203 GCA_964477675.1 uncultured Isosphaeraceae bacterium | reverse complement strand
ACACAGTGGATGTTGCCACCATCATCGTTTCGATATTCAACTTTACCTGCTGCAAATTCAGCAACTGCTGTTTCAATATCTGGTGTAACGGTTCCTGCCTTGGGTGATGGCATAAGTCCTTTTGGACCGAGTTGTCGACCTAATTTCCCAACGAATCGCATCATGTCAGGTGAGGCAATTGCTACATCAAAATCGAGCCAGCCACCTTCAATTTTCTTGACAAGTTCTTCGGACCCAACTTCGATAGCACCTGCTGCTTTTGCTGCTTCTTCCTTGTCTTTTGGACAAAAGCAAATGACTTTGGCCGCTTTTCCGATACCCTTAGGCATGGATATGGAGCCCCGTAGTTGCTGATCTGCTTGTCGTGGATCAATGGAGAGGTGCATTGCGACTTCTACAGTTTGGTCGAATTTTGTTTTTGGGAAGGTTTTGAGTAGTTTTACGGCCTCTTGTATGCTTTGTGGTTCTTTCCCTTTAGCAGCAATCTCCATATTTGCTTTTTGTCTTCTTGTCATTCGTGCCATGGCTTAGTTACCCTCCACAGTTACGCCCATAGAGCGAGCAGTGCCTTCAATAATCCGCATTGCTGACTCGATAGAGGCAGCGTTAAGATCTTCCATTTTCTCTTCTGCGATTGCTTTTACTTGCTCTTTTGTTACAGACCCCACCTTTTCTGTGTGAGGTACGCCGGAACCCTTTTCGATGCCAGCGGCTGTTTTAATGAGGACTGCAGCCGGTGAGGATTTTATTTCAATATCAAATGAGCGGTCCGAGTAGAGTGTAATAATGCAACCAACGACTTTCCCGTTGAGTTCTCGGGTCTTATCGTTAAATAATTGGATAAATTGTCCGGGATTAACGCCATTAGCGCCCAATGCCGGTCCGAGTGGAGGTGCCGGGGTGGCTTGACCACCAGGTGCGAGCACCTTGAACTGCTTTTCAATCTTTTTGGCCATTTGTAATCTCCTGCCTTCCACCTTCATCCTATTTGTGCATGCCGGCCAGCGATGCACGATGCGGTGGTTGTAACGGTGTTAGTTGTGAACGGCACATCGTACCAAACTCTCTAGTTCTAGGCAACCACCAAGCAGTGTGCCAGATGTGACACTTCCCGAGTATCTCTGTACTCTATGCACAAATGTCTGATTTAAGTCCATTGATACTGGAAACACTCCATGGTCCGGAGAAAGTAACACTGAAACTCGAGGGTGAATCGCTACTTACAATTGGCAGGGGGCAAGATAATGACTTGGTTCTAGCACAAGGCAAGACAGTCTCACGGCATCACGCGATTCTTTCAAGAAGTGAAAATCTTGATGATGAGATTTGGAAGATTGAAGATGTAGGTTCCCGCCATGGCACATTTCTCAATGGCATCAAAATAAAACAGCATCATGGGGTTCGATTGAGAGCAGGTGATTTAATCACCATCGAACCATTCACACTTGAAGTTGTAGACAACAATGATGACAAACGTTATCAACAGACTGTTGATGATTCTGTAACTATCGGTGGCACTTCTATTTTGCAATTGGAGAAAAGTTCCTCAGGCGCTGGATTAGCGCAAGAGCGCTTAGCAGCTCTTCTCGCATTTAGTCGCAAAATTCACTCTGCCATTACGGAAGAGGAGTTAGCAGATGTGCTTGCTACGGCAGCAAGTGCTGGAACTGCGTTTGGAAATATCGCAGTCGTAAAGCCACTTTCAGGCGGAAGAGTTGAGGTGCTTTGTGCAAAGGGGCGGATTGCATCTGATGGTAATTTAAATTTGAGTAGATCCCTACTTAATGCTGCACTCGAAGGAGAGTCGGTTAAATATCAAGCAGAAGAAGTGATGGATGAGCAAGCTCAAAGCATCATGAAACACCATATCCAAGAGATAGTTTGTATACCAATCAAATTAGGCCGTGCGGTTGTTGGATGTCTTTATGTTGATAGCCGTGAAGGGCAACAACACGTGCAGTCTAGTGACCAGGATATTGAATACTGTGAAGCCCTTGCAGATATTGCTTCTCTTGCCATATCTAATTTGAAACGTACAGACATTGAGCGACGCCATGCCGAAGAACGTCACGGTTTTTTACTCGGAACAGTTGGGGCATTGGTTTCGGCAATTGATGCTAAAGATACATATACCTGTGGGCATTCAGAACGAGTTGCTTGGCTTGCTAAAGAACTTGCTAAGAAGTTAAAACTTGATGCAACGTCTGTCGAACAAATTCATATTTGTGGTCTTGTGCATGACATAGGTAAAATTGGAATAGCAGAATCGATTTTGAGGAAGCCTGGAAAATTGACAAACGAAGAATTTGATCAAATTCGTTCACATCCAGTTATTGGGGAACAGATTCTCAAAGACGTTTCCCAGTTAAAACCTGTTTTGCCGGGTGTGCGCTCTCATCATGAACGATGGGATGGCGGGGGATATCCAGATGGAGTAAAAGGCGAAGAAATACCTTTGTTTGGGCGCATTTTAGGTGTGGCCGATGCCTTTGATGCCATGTGTTCATCCAGAGCGTACAGGCAGAAGTTAAAACGAGAAGAAGTGCTTGATGAAATCACTGCATGCTCAGGTACACAGTTTGATCCCAAGTTAGCAAAGTTATTTATAACTATTGATTTTATTCATTACGATGTGATGATTGATTTTCATGTTTCGCAAGCATCATTGTAACTTTGTTCGCAACGCTAATGCACAGAACATTTTTATTCCAGTACGGATGGCATCGTCATTGAAATCAAACGTTGGTTGATGAAGAGCTGCCATTGCGTCTTTACCATCAGGAAGCAAGCCAAGAGCAAAGAAGCAAGAGGGAACTTCTTGGCAATAATAAGAAAAGTCTTCACCGCCCATGACGGGGTTATCAAATGGCAAGACCAGCTTAGGATCGATAGTTTTATTTGCAATGGCGAAAAATGCTTCAACCGCTTTGGAATCGTTTCGAGTAACAGGATATCCATCGCGAAGATCAACAGTGGCTTCGCAACCATGTGCTTTAGCAACCGATTTGACGATGTCAGTGCATCGTTTCTTTGCCATGTTGCCAGTTTCTTGTTCAAGGTACCGTAATGTTCCAACTAATTTTGCTTCATCAGGGATTATGTTATGCGTTGTTCCACTGTGGAATTGTGTAATTGATAGAACAAGAGCATCAAGAGGGTCGGTATTTCTTGAAACGAGTTGTTGCAAAGATGTAATAACATTAGCTGCGCAAACTATCGGGTCCATGCTGAGGTATGGGAACGCCGCATGACCACCAATGCCTCGGATGGTAATAGAAAGACCAATGTCTGCTGCTAACATAGGACCAGGTTTCGTAGCAACATGGTTCAAGGACAGTTGAGGCCACCCATGCAATCCGAACATCATTCCAATTTTTGGACCAAGAACAGAGCCGTCTAAACACCCATCGAGAACCATTTGCTCGCCACCACCACCGCCTTCTTCTGCTGGTTGAAATAATAACGAGACGGGGTTTGGCAGGGGGTGCTCTTGTACAATACGCGAAAGTACTTTTGCAGTACCAAGCAGGATAGCAGTGTGTCCGTCATGGCCACAGGCGTGCATACATCCTTCGTGCACAGATTTCCAGCCAAAGGTGTTTTCTTCTGTTATTGGAAGAGCATCTATGTCGGCGCGTAAACCAACAGAGACATTTCCTTTACCATTTATATGTGCAAGAACTCCAGTTCCTTTCGCTAATCCAGAGGTGAATTGCACGCCTGCTTGATTGAGATAATCTTGAATTGTTTTGTTTGTTCTATGCTCTTCATACCCAAGTTCTGGGTGGGAGTGAAGGTCATGGCGGACTGCAATAATCTCGTCGATGATTGCATCGATATAGGAATCCAGAGTTTCGTCAATAGTTGAAAGTGTGTTCATGTTTTTAGTGTAGGTAGCTCTCGCACTTTACGCTGGTTATTAAACCATGTAATGGCTTCTTTTTCGCTTGATACGATTTTCAATAATTGCGTATTCGAAATGTTGAGAATTTTTCCTGATTTGTTCATATCAAAATCGCAAGCGAGAAGAACGTCTAGTGCTTCAGCAAGTATGCAAGCGTAATCGGAATGTTTTGGATTGATAGGAAGTTGGTCACCTTGTCTTCTTCCCTCCCAAAGTTCGGAAGGAGTGTATGTATCTATTTGTATATTTCTGCGGAGTAACACAGCAAGCGTACGCCGTAATCGACTGATTGCCATTTTTCTATTTTCACTTTGCCTTCTTCGTTCAGTTGATTCGCCACTAATGTCGGTTGGAATATGCGTCGCAGTGCACGAAGTTGCTTTTCGGTTTCGGTGTTGTCCTCCTGGTCCACTACTGCGTCCAAAATCAAGTGAAATTTGATCCATAAACTTATCGATATTTTGCATAACTGGATGTTCACCCTCAATTAAGGAGTGGGTTGTTTGGACGAATGCAGAAACTGGCGGCAATAAGTCGTTTGTTCTACTGGCCTTTTTCTTTTGATTTGATTTCATGTTATTTATCGCGAAGTCTGAGTTTAAGTAAATAAAATTATGAGGCGATGCCTCTTGGCGTTGCTGTGATGGTGAGTGGGTCAGAGTGTCCACTCAAAAACAAATGATGCCCTAGCCCTGCAATCATGGCAGCGTTGTCAACGCAATATGAGGGTTCGGGAGTGAATATTGGGATGTGAAACTCGTCAGCAATAGTGTCGAGTTTTGTTCGCAGTAGTGAGTTTGCTAATACGCCTCCGCCTGCGACAACACATCGTACAGTATTGTTTGATAGAGCGTTATGTACTCCATTTATAATTGAATCAACTGCAGCGTGTTGAAATGAACAAGCCCAATCGTTTATCTCTTCGGTTGAGAGTTCATTTGCACTACGAGGAAACACCATTTCTCCATTCACTTTTTGTGGATTTCCTCGAACACCATACAGAAGGGCAGTCTTTAAGCCACTAAAAGAAAAATCAGGACGGTCACCCTTTGTTTTTGGTCGTGGCAAGTTGTATATGGGTGAACCCTTGGATGCTGCCGCATCAATGAGTTTTCCTCCTGGCCAGCCCAATTTTAAAATTGCAGCAGCCTTATCGAACGCTTCTCCAGCAGCATCATCGATAGTCTTTCCGATGCAGGTCACATCCGAGGGAGTATCGAGAATGAGTAGAGAGGTGTGGCCCCCAGAAACAACGATTCCCAGTGCGGGGTATTCGATGTTGCATCCGGATAACCGTGGAGCCCAAAGATGAGCGATGACATGATCAACTGCAATGAGTGGTTTGTTTAATGTCCATGCAAGTGTTTTTGCAGCTGCAACACCAACAAGGAGTGAGCCTATGAGTCCTGGACAATTGCCTACAGCAATTGCATCAACCGAATCAAGGGTTATGTCTGCTTCGGAAACCGATTGTTTTACGATTGGGAAAATGCGTTCAAGATGCGCGCGACTTGCTATTTCCGGCACAACTCCGCCGTACTGAAGGTGAAGTGAATCTTGTGAGGCTATAACATTTGAAAGAACCACAGTGCCATCTTTCACGATTGCCGAAGCGGTTTCGTCACAACTTGATTCAATTCCTAGTATGGTTGCCATGTTTACTTACCCCGAGTGTAATTAGTCGTTTGTTTGTTCTTCAGGTTCCAATCTCAATGTTTCTAGTGCATCTTGTACATTTCCGTCTTTGATTCTCCATGCCCCAATTGAATTGCCATCATTGTCTGTTATGGTTATCAACGCATCTTTTAGGTTTGCATCAGATGGTAATAGAGATACACTTTTTTTCTCTAACTCTATCTGCATACTATTTAATTCTTTTTGGATGTTATTCAACTGCTTAATCAGTTCGATGCGCACTTTTGCGAGTTCCTTTACGTTTTCTTGCAATCCACGAACAACGGGTTTGTCGTCAGTTAATTGTGGCCACTTACCCTCTGTTAGTTTTGTTTGCATTGCAATTAGTGCTTGTGCAAGTTGGTGATCACCAATGGTGTTATCTATCCAATCGATGTCACCGCATTTGAAAGCTTCTGGCTCGTCATCGGTAATTATTGTGTATGGGTCACGGTTTTTAAGACGTTGTACATGTTCATCTTGAGTTTCAGGAATAACTAATCCTGCGTCAGGGTCAACTCCCCAAAGTGTTTTGTCTTCAGACAATTTTTTGTCAATGGTTCTTCCATTTGCTAGGTCATACCGTGCGCTGGTGAATTTCAGAATACCACCGGACTCAAGTTCTATAACTTCTTGTACCGAACCCTTACCAAAAGTCCTAGTTCCAAGAATTACAACTCTGCCGTTTGCTTGGAGCGACCCAGCAACAATTTCTGAAGCGGAGGCAGAGTGGCTATTAACGAGCAGTAAGACTGGAATGTCATGAAGGATGTGATCTTCTTCTGCATTCCACGATCGTTGTGGATCTGCTCTTCCCGTAACTGTGACAATTGTTCCTTGGTTAAGAAACATATTCGAGATTGTGATTGCTGCAGAAAGAGCGCCTCCTGGATTATCTCGCAAATCTATGATGAGACCACGGATGGGTACTTCTTCGTTGGCTAGTTGTAGAGCGGTTGCAAGTTCTTCAGGGGTTCTATCGTTGAATTGTTCTATTTGAACGTAACAGATTCCGTTTGCATCATCGAGGCACCAAGACCATTGTTTGTTTCTTCGAACGAAACCAGTAACGCTGGGCGATTGAATTTGCGAACGAGTGATAGTGATATCTTCTTTTGTTTCATCCTTGTGTCGAACAGATACAAGAACATCTGTTCCGGGAGGTCCGGTTAACAGGTCTATCAAATTTTGAATATTGGTATCAGTTGCAGGAGTGCCATCGATGAATTCAACCACATCTCCAGCTTTGATACCGGCTTCAAGCGCAGGTGAATTGTCCATAGGTGTAACGATGATAAGTTCACCATCAACAAGATTTACACGCGCGCCTATTCCAGCATAATCTCCTTCTAATTCCTTTATGAAAACTTCTTCCATATTATCGGGGACAAAAAGAGCATAAGGATCATCGAGAGATTCGACCATCGCCTCGATCGCAGCTTGTTGCATTTCAGTTTCATCTGGTTGTTTGGCATGCCGGTCAACAAGTGCTCCTCGGACATCAATGAGTGGGTCGAACCATTCATAACTCGGTGACACGCTTGTAATTGCTATTGATAGTTGAACAATAGCTAATGTTGTGAGCAGTACCAATAAGATTGGCATGATTCGAGATCGATTAGACATCTATAATCCTTTTCCCCCATTTTTGTAATTCATCAAATTGTGGAAAGGGTACTTTCTTCGTTACACTACAATACCATGAGCGGTGCAAAACCGCGAGTACTATGGGACATGAACAAAGAGAAGATCTTAATGTAGTTGCAGAAAGAGCGGTTCTCGTTGCTCTGACACTGCGAGGTGAAGATATACCACTCGATGAACGATTTTCCGAATTAGGAGCATTGACAGAATCAGCTGGGGGGGTTGTTGTCGGACATATTACGCAGAAACGAAGATTGCCAAATGGGCGTACGTTTATCGGTAAGGGAAAGGTTCGGCAACTCAAGGATTTAGCAAACTCTGTCGATGCCACAATTATCATCTTTGATCATGACATGACGCCATCGCAAATTAAAAACCTTGAAGAAGCAACAGAGAGAAAAATTATTGATCGAAGTGAACTGATTTTGGATATATTTTCAAGTCGTGCATCGACTGCAGAAGCAAAATTGCAAGTTGAAATTGCTCAACTTGAATACACGTACCCGAGGCTTAGAGCAATGTGGGACCACTTGGGACAAGTAACTGGCGGTGCACCAGTAGGAATTGGAACACGTGGTCCTGGAGAACAACAAATTGAAATAGATCGTCGATTAGTGCAACGTCGGCAAAAACAATTGCGAAGAGAGATAGAAGAAATTCAACAACGTTCTGTACGAGAGGTTCAAAAACGTAATAACGATTATTTCACGGTAGGGCTTGTTGGATATACGAATGCAGGGAAATCGACCTTGTTTAACACCCTTACTTCGGGTGGCGCTTGGGCTCATGATCAATTGTTTGCAACATTGTCTACTCGTATAGAACGTTGGGAACTTGGAGGCGGCATAGGAGCAATGCTTTCGGATACTGTCGGTTTTATTCGCCGCCTTCCGCACCATCTTGTGGCTAGTTTTCGGTCGACATTAGAAGAAACAGTGCACTGTCAATTATTGTTAATTGTTCTAGACGCATCTGATTCAAATGCGATGTCACATTACTCCACGGTGGAACATACACTGATAGAAATTGGAGCAGTGGATCAACCACGCTTGTTAGTGTTGAATAAAATAGATCGACTTGAAAAATCTGCTGACAGATTGGTTTGGATCTCAAGGTTTCCTGATGCAATTCAACTTTCAGCCATGTCTGGTCTAGGGATAGATTCTCTTGTTGATGAAGTACGTAAACAGGCAATCGGAATTATTTGCGAAGTGACTATATCCTTACCTAGCCGAGCGAGTAAAGCGGTCGATTTCATCGAAAAAAGAACGAAAGTACTTCATCGAGATTGGAAAGATGATCGTTCCCTCTTTACAGTACGAATTGGTCGAAACCAAGTTGAACAAATACTTTCAATTGAACGCGATCTCCTTATTGAAAATATTCCAGCAGTTGAAGCGTTAGAATCGTTTTGGAAACAGCCATTGCAGGAAGGTGCAAATTGCCAACTCCCTCCCCATCGACATCATGGCTACACTATGTGAGTCCATGATGGTTTGGAGTTTATTTTGACACCGAGTGAGTTTGGTCTCGATCAATTCGCCCACGACTTGAACCCTGCGGTTGTCGGCATGATTCGTTCTTGGCAAGGCGATTCCGAATTAGAATCTTTATACCATCGTTTGCAAGCACGAAAGAACCGCCGAGGTTTTTTAGATTCTTTTGCTGAAGCGTTGGTGGCATTACATGCAAGAAGACATGGGTGTTCAATTCGAGTTGAGGTCCCAACTCCATCCGGAAAAACATGCGACCTATTACTTGAGCGAGATGGGGTGAAACTCTTTGTTCATGTGAAACGCCTTGGCGGAACTCGACCGAGAAACCGAAGGCTCAAAATACCTTCTCGCCTTAGAATTCTTGAGCAGATTGAAAAACCATGGGTCGTAAAAATTCGTTGGCAAGAAGGTTTGCCAGACGAGTTGATGCAATATTATGTTACGGAAACGGGTAGTTTCATTGAAACTGCACGCCTTGGAGATGAACATGTTGTAAGGGATCAGAATGGTACAGAACTAGGTGGAGTTAAAATCGTTGCTCCCAACGATGTGCGACGAGTATCTTTGGTTATTGGTTTACCAAGTGGTTTTGTGGATGAGACCCCACGTGTGAGTAGATTGTTACATCGTGCTCATAAACAATTCATGCCAATGGAAGCCAACATCATTCTCGTATGCACACCACATAGAGAAGGTGCAGGTGATGTTGAAACTGCTCTTCTTGGTTCACATATTGAACGATGGGACGAACATCCAGCAAAGGGCTCGAGAGTTGCACATGGAAGAAGTACTGATGGGTTTTGGCAATCTAACCAAATGGTGGAATCGCAATTGGCCGGATGGTTTTGGCTTGCGCCGATGTATGATGCGTACCAAGGTAAGATTTGGGTTCGTGATGCATGTAATTTGCCCGAAGAAGTCGTAGGGCTTACCGAAGAATTATTTTCAAATATGTGAGGTCCTTGGTATGATGCAGTGTTCAAACAAGAAAGGAACAGGAATATGCCAGACCCACGATATGCAAAACTAGCTGATTTACTCATCAATTATTCGACATGCCTTCAACAAGGTGAGCATCTTTTGATTGAGGCCTTCGATATGCCACGGGGAATGGTCATCGAACTTGTAAAGGCAGCCAAGGAAGTTGGCTCAATACCACACGTAGCAATTCGTGATGGGCAAATCATGCGGGCATTACATGATGAATCCACTGACGAGCAGTATGAAGTATGGTCCGAATACGATTTGGAACGGATGAAACGAATGGATGCATATTTGGGAATGCGTGCCTCTCACAACGTAAGTGAACTTAGCGCCCTCGATTCTAAACGTATGCAATCTTGGGGAAAAATTTACGGCACACCAGTGCATATGAAAGAGCGGCTTAACAATACTCGTTGGTGCGTTCTTCGATGGCCAACTCCCGGCATGGCGCAACTTGCTGGGATGAATACTGAAGCATTTGAAGATTTTTACTTTGATGTCTGCACGCTTGATTACAGTTTGATGGCAGAAGCTGCTGAGAAGTTGGTTGATGTGATGCAGGATACTGATCAAGTTCACATTGAGGGGCCTGGAGATACCAATCTAACATTCTCAATAAAAGATATTCCTGCAATTCCATGTTGTGGCAAGTTGAATATTCCCGATGGTGAAGTATTCACCGCTCCAGTTAAAGATTCAGTCAATGGCGTAATTCACTACAACACCCCATCTATTTATCGAGGGCACTCTTTTGAAAATATCCGTCTTGAGTTTGAGGATGGTAAAGTTGTGCGTTGTAGTGCAGATCATGGTGGAGAATTTTTAGAAGACATATTTGATTCGGATGATGGCGCAAGGTACGTTGGCGAGTTTGCAATAGGGTTCAACCCTTATATTAAAGAGGCAATGAAAGACATCTTGTTTGATGAGAAAATTGCTGGTTCACTTCACTTTACCCCCGGCAATTCGTATGACGATGCCTGTAATGGGAATAAGTCTGAGGTGCACTGGGATCTTGTATTGATTCAACGACCGGAGTTTGGCGGAGGAACAATCAAGTTTGATGGCGAAGTAATCCGTGAAAATGGGGTATTTACAAACGACAAGTTGCTTGGTTTGAACCCAGAAAACATCATTGGCGAACCATGTACTTGCTAATTTTAGCCCTATAACGAGTGTATTCCGCACAACCCATACGGATTGACGTTGCGCAATTGGCAAATAAGTAGCCCCAGTTCAGCACCTGCTGTGACGACCCGATGGGTCAAGTATGGATGAATCAAATACATGGAAGAACGGACGCACTCTCCTTCTTGGTGAAGTGCTTATTGAGCAGGGATTGCTCGTGGAAAGTAATGTTACCGACATACTCGCAAAGCAACGTGTAACTGGAAGGCCCTTTGGTGAAATAGCAGAACAACTCTTTACTATTTCAACCGAAGCGATTGAAGAGGCGTGGGCATATCAATATGCGTATAACGCCCCAACTATTGATCCAGTTACTTTTATTCCCAGAAGTGATGCGAAAGCATTAGTAACAGCTCGCCAAGCGTGGCAATTTCGTTGTTTACCAATGAACCTAGAGGGGGAAACGCTTGTACTTGCTACAACATTACACTACTTGCAACGGGCATTAAAATTTGCAACTAGAGTTCTTGGTCGACCAGCCTATTTCATGATGACGACCGAACCTAGGCTTGCCTCCGCACTTGCAAGACACTACCCACTGGGTGGAATGACTGCTACAAATTCAACGAATGATACGATGAAGCGCCTCTTGCATAAAATGCGGATTGAGCGGCTTCGCGAAGCAGGGTAAATCAGGAAATGGCCAGCGGGATTGTTTAATGGCGAAACCCGGACTTGAACCGGGGACACCTGCATTTTCAGTGCAGTGCTCTACCAACTGAGCTATTTCGCCGAACTGTGCGTGGCAAAGGGTACCCGACTATGCCATCTCTTTCAAGGGATAATGTGTTGTACATTGATTGAACCCAGTAGTTCTTTTTTAAGATCATCCAAAATGGGGAATTCATTGCGCCAAGCGACTGCTTCCTCGAGCAGGAGTTCAGCAGAAATAATTTCACTATCCTCAGTTCCACATTGCATCATGACTTTCCCCTTAGTAGAGATAATGGAAGAACACCCGCCCCATTTTGCTAATTCGTCTTCGCCAATACGATTGGAGGCAACTATAAATGCTTGGTTTTCCATTGCCCTTGCAATTAAAAGTGTTTTCCAAACCTGTATTCTAGGGATTGGCCAACTTGAGGATATAGTAAATATGTCAACCCCATGCATCGCAGCTATACGCCAGAGTTCTGGAAATCGAAGGTCGTAACAAATCATGGGGCAAACTCTTTGCCCCTCAATTTCTACGATGAGAATAGAGTTTCCACAGTCATAGGATCTGTTTTCTAACAGTGGATTACAGGTAAACACTTTTTCGTAGGTTCCAACGATTTCGCCGTTAGGAGAACAAATGGAAACACAGTTTTTGCCACGTTTATTTTCTTCTCTCGCCCATCCAATCTGAAGCCACACTTCGTATTTTTTTGCAATCGCACACCCCCATTCTGGGGTTCCGATATTGCACGTTTTTTGTAAATTCATCGAGAAGCCAGAAGTTGTCATCTCTGACAACACGACATAGTCACCTTTATGGGGCGCGCCCTGTGAGAGTTGCATCTCTATGGATTCTTGGGTAGCGTGTACGTTATTGTGAATAACATCATGTTGGATTGCATGGAATTGCATATCGAGATTGTATCTTCTGGTAGTGTGCTTATATGAAGGGTTCACGGCGATTGTTGATAATCTTAGGGGCGTATGTATTCAACGTTGCATTTATTCTCGTTATTGTTGCGTTAGAACAGTGGTTTAGTGGAACAACCGTCAAATTACCTTGGGAGTTTGCGCTTGTTACTTCTGCGGTGATCGTTGGAACACAAATCATTTTTATCATTCCACTAGTGCGTCCACCAACTCTTTCAATCTATGGAAAATCATTGAACGTGAGCATGGTGCTCGCCGCTCTCTTTGGTGGAATTTGTACGCTTGCTTTGGCAACTGGATTATATTCTCTAGTCGGGACTCTCATCTTGGGTTCTTATGAAGAAGACCATCATATTACAGAACATTTTTTTTGGTATTTTCTCCTAAGTGCGTGGGTTATCTGGTCGGTATTACTCCTTATTTTTGTAAAAAGATCTCCAAGGGATGCTGGGTCACTCGTTCGTGTAACGGGAGGATTATTTGCTGGTTCGTTGATAGAGTTGCTTTTGTCCATTCCTCTTGTAATACTGGTTGAAAGACGATCGAGCTGCTACTGTGCGACTGGTTCATTCTTCGCACTGATGTTATCCATCTTTGCTTCGCTTTGGCTCTTTGGTCCTTTTATGGTCATTTTGCTTGTTTGGCGTAAAAGACCTTGGGGAAAAGATCACTGCCTTTCTTGTGGCTATCCTCGAAAAGTGACTGGCTCAGTTGTTTGCAGTGAGT
>CAYZEX010000024.1:0-13342 GCA_964477675.1 uncultured Isosphaeraceae bacterium | reverse complement strand
CCATGTAAAAGCCAAACAAGATTGCCAAAATAATGAGTGCTGTTGTGTATTCCATTAGTTCTCTAGGTTCTTACTTAAGCGTAAGCAGCATCCGCACCCTGTTCGCAAGTTTTTCCGAGTAATTGCTAATGCTTGCAATTTCAAGAAGCAGTCGTTGCCAAACAAAGAAGTCGCCCGTTGAAAGTTCGTCCTCGTGGTCGAGTACATTTTTCATCAACTTGCGTTGCATGATGTCGCATTCGTGTTCAGCGATTGCAACACCTTCAATCATATTGTTTACTCTGTTTGCTTCAGCGCCACCAAAACCCGATTCAATTAACGTGTCTAGCTCTCTCATGACCTCTTTAAGTTTGTGAAATGCATTTAGATTCCCTTCAACGTAATCTTTAAGCGGCTCAGATAAGGTCTCCAACACTTTTACTGGTCGAATACTCATAAGAACAGCAATGTCTTCGCCCTTGTCAGCGATTGAATCCTGCAGGCTTAATATTTCTAAAAGTTGTCCGCGGTCGATTGCCATAAACAATCCACGGGGTAGATTGTTACGAATATCATTCTTTACTAAATCGGCTTTGTGTTCAAGTTTTGAGATTGCCCTTGCTTCATCGCTGATATTTGAAGTGTCGCCCAGGCGTATTCGTTCAAGCAGTGCAACAGCCGCCTCTACACAGTCGGAAATTTTATCTAAATGCAGTTGAAGTGGAACAAAGGGTGAGCGGCCAAATAGTCGAGCCATTGCGTTTACAGGCATGGGTTATCTCCAGTTTTCGCGGGCACTATACCAGTCATTTAATCGTTTTGTCAGAAGAGAAGTTGTAGTTGTGTTCTAATCAACATTTGGTCGTCTTCGCCAGCATTATCAGCGCGCCAACCGTTTCCAGACGAAACCCAATCAGCAGAAGAGATGCCTGAACCCGCGCCATCAGAGAGTGTTTTACCTGCCCATCCAATATCGGTAGTCCATTTAACGTTGTTGCTATCTGGGTTTGGCCAAATATTACATCCAACACGGAAGACATCCATGTCCATGTTTTGGTTCTCAATTGTGCCTTCTTGGTATTGAACAAACAGTTCCATTTTTTCGGTAACTAGGATACCCCCTTGTATTAACCATCCCGATGAGCCCTGTTTACTGCCAGCGGCCTCGCCAGAGGTATCTACAACATATCCAAACACGTTCCATCCATCGCCTCTCAAGGTTGCATCAACCGTCCACCCACTACTTTTGCTCCCATTGGCATTTCCATATTCAAAAGTGCTGCTATCGTTATTGTAGTTTTCGTAAGAAACCCCAAGCAACAACCCTTCCTCGGCCCCTGCTTTTGATGTCAGGTATGCAAAGTCTTTTAAGCTTGCGTCGCCAAACCTGTGTTCAGCGCGGGCAATCCATCCGTTGGTTGGGGCCGACAGAGCCATCGTGTTTGCTTGTCCAGGACCATCTGAGTACTGAAGTATTATTTTTGTATCATCGTTTTTCCAGCCAAGTTCTATGCCCTGAGTCCAACCCCAAGTAAATGCGTTGTTCAACATTGAACGCTCTACACCAAGTTGTTTGCTTGAAGAGACGATATTTTCACGAAGGAAATTTGCTTTAAACTGTCCAAACTTAAACCAGCTACCGTTGTCGAAACTCTTAACCATATACGCGTCTTCTGTGTTTGAGCCACCTCCCCGTGACCACGTCCCTGTTATTTTGTATTGCACCGATGGATCAATAACACTCCCTGAAAATTTCAATTTGGTTCGGCGTTGTTCAAAGCCATGGTTTGTAGATTGCCCATCCGCGTTGTTATATATCCATCTCGACTGAAGTTGACCGTTGATTTTAAGTTTCCAGTTGCCATCCGCTGATGTTAAAAATGCGCCTTTGTCGTACCCTGCCAATACGCCATCGCCCAACAAACTTGAGCGAGTGTCGGCGTCTGTAAGTGCATCGTCAACAATGGCTTTTATTTTTTCAGCCCTTTGTTCGTTGAGCCAGTTGGTTGACTTGCCTTGTTTGAGTTCCGCAACTTCGTTTTGAAGTTCATAAACAAGATTTGTAAGCTCTTCAATTTTGTTGTCTTGGGTGCCGTTCATGGCAACTAGGGTTAACAGGGTTGTTGATACGAACATGTGTGCTTCTCCTTTAAGTACTGTTGTTGGTGAATAATAATAACCAAGTGTTAAGATTTTATAAAGAACATGTTGGAAATGGGTTAAATAGCGTGTGTTGTTTTGGGGTCATGCCCTGGCTCAGAGCCAATCTGGCTCAGAGCCAGATTGGCTCTGAGCCAGAATGGGGCGCTGAGAATAGGGTGACAGATCAGATGCCAGACCTGGGGACAGACCTACCGCAGAGCTGTTGCTTGTGTCTATTGCCATACAGCCAAATGCCAAGTATCCTGCCCCTTCTACGGCCGAGTACCCAAGTGGACTAAGGGAGCGGATTGCAAATCCGCGATTCGTGGGTTCGAATCCCACCTCGGCCTTGTAAAAAACCTGCAGCATGCTGCAGGTTTTTTTACAAGGCCAAAAGCAACGCGAAACGCGTTGCTTTTAAATCTCAGGGTATCTGGCTGGGGAAAGAACAAAGCGCCCGTTCCCCTGCCAGATATCTTGAGATTTGTGGTGGGTTTCTGGGGCTCGGGGGTTCGAGTGGCGCAGATGGCAAAGCCATCTGCGGCAATGAATCCCACCTTGTGGAGTACAAAAGCAGGGGTTTTTAAGAGCGAAGCGATTGTTTCAAAAGCACGTCTCGTAACTATTTTGAGTAGTATGCTGAGTGAAATGAAAATAATACTACTGTTTTCCACTATATTTTTCTCGCCACAACTAATCGCTCAAGAGAAGCCCGTTGAATCAAAGCCCGTCATTCGAGAGGGAGCAAAAATCATTGGTGGAATTGGAGTGCTAAGTAAAAAAAGTAAACAACACCCAGCTACTATCAAAATACATACTCAAAATGAAGACGGCTTTTCCTCCTTTATTCTCTTTCCTAATAAGCGTCTTGAAGAAATGGAAGCAACATGCAAGACTTCCCCAAGCACTTCTTTTAAGGTTTCTGGTGACATTTATACGCACGCAAAGAAAGGGTATCTGTTAGTACGAAGCGTTGTTTCTATAAACGATACTCTTAATACAAAAGAACCATCAATAATTGTTCCGACACCGATTGAAGTTACTGTCGATCGGAATGATGATTCTGCAGAATCAATAATTAAAGGTTTGGAAAAAGATGCTGGTACTCTTACAAAAACAATACGCAGCGCTTCCAAAGATTCCGTTTCCAAATCCGCTGAAAAAGAGGGCACGAGAATCGCATCTAGGCGGTGCCATATCCACCGAAATAAACATGGCGCTTGGGTCGCCGTTTTTGTTTCCGATACTACTAGCCTAAACAACCCACCGTGCATAATTCTTCCAGTATCGCCACTAACATCACTTGCCAAGTGGGCAAGAAATCAACACCCTTCTTCCTCGGTGCTTCTTAGTGGAGAATTACTACATTACCATGGACACGCCTATTTATTGTTAGATTCTTGGCGCCCCACCCACAACACAGATCATCTTGATAATTAACTTAGTTTTCAATGACGTATTCAATATGGCGAAAGGTAGCGGGCACCAAGGTAATGGAGCGTATAACGGGCGGGTGCGATGGTTTCCCCGAGGCCGGATCTGCAAGCGGGGTCGCGGCGATTTTTCTAATAACGTCACCGCCCTCAATGGTTTCTCCAAATGAACAGTACTGACCATCTAATCGAGCTGTGCCCTCCCTTGAAAGACATAAAAAAAACTGTGAGCCGGCAGAATCGGGGTTTCCAGCTCTTGCCATAGATAGCACCCCAAAATCATGTTGCAAGTCGCTGTTTTCAATAGGCAACCAATACCCTGGACCTCCATACCCAGTTCCTGTTGGGTCGCCCCCCTGAATCACAAACGGGTGCCCCTTGCTTGTCATGGGTACTATTCGATGAAACGTGGTGTTGTCGTAAAAATTACCTTTAATTAGTTCTCTAAAATTCCAAACCGTATTTGGTGCCGAATCGGGTCTTAACGCAACCCGAATTGTGCCCTCGCTCGTTTCAATGATTGCATCATGGTCCATGTAAACTCTCCACCCACTAATAAATGGTGTTTTGAGTTCATCTTCTTCGGCTTCATCCTCCCACCCAACAATTTTTGTGTATGTGTTTTCTCCATCTGGTCGCAACGATTCTTCAACAAGAGGAGTTTCTCTGGATTTCATCGGCTGTATAACAAGCGGAGACTGCACAGGAACATCGAAAATAAATATTTGTAGCCACGCTGCCCTTGTTAGATCTGTGATTTGTGGCATTTTGGTGACCAGATTGTGAGTTCCAGTAGAAATTTTAATAATTGGAGAGAGTGGTTTATTGTTATTGTCGAGAAGTACCGCGCGAATAACCTCTATCCCATCGCCCGGTTTCACCCGAATAGCAATACCATCATTAACGCTGTTGTACGTTTGTACTGGTGTTACAGGGTGTGATACCAATAATGTTATTGCGAGGAGGGTGAACATTTTTTTACCATTAACTATGGGCGTAGTTTTGAGAGCAATAGTGTCCGAACAGAGTTCGCATCTGCGGAACCACCCGATCGCTTCATCACCTCTCCAATTAAGCGGCCAATCGCCGCATCTTTACCATTACGAACATCGCCCGCTGCCTGTGGTTGCGCTTCTATTGCCTCTCGTACCCAAGCGCCCATTGCGTTTTCGTCTGTCACCTGCAACAGGTCCTCTCTTTGAGCAACAGATTCTGCCGTTTGATCTGATGCGCAGAGTAATTCAAAAAGTGTGTTTGCCGCAGAAGAACCTATTTTGTTGTTTGTTCGTAATTCAATAATGCCAGCCAACTGCTCTGGTGTAATCCCAAGTTCATTAACCTTACACCCTTTTTCATTTGACAGTTTTGCTCCGGTGTTTAACAGCCATTTTGCACACTGAGCACCATCAGCCGATTCTTTTACACACGATTCAAAGAAGGTGCACAGTTGTGGGTCGGCTGTTATCGCTCTAGAATCTTTATCAGACATGCCGTACTGGTTTTTGAACCGTGTTCTTCTAGATGATGGAAGTTCGGGAATTGATGCGTTTACTTCGTCTATCCATTCTTGTGAAATAGTGAGCGGTACGAGGTCTGGATCTGGAAAATACCTGTAATCATGAGCGTCTTCTTTTTCCCTTTGTAACATTGTTACGAGATTGTGGTCATCCCATCCACGAGTGCTTTTTGCGTTTGGTCCCATCTCCTCACCATCCAACTTCCATTGTTCAACTTGCCTTATAGCTTCATGTTCAATCGCTCCGTGAAGCGCCTTGAACGAGTTTAAATTTTTTATTTCCGCAATTGGTGTTGGGTGTTCTTCCCCATCGTCAGTGGTAATAATTACATTAATATTTGGTTCAAACCGCATATGACCGCGTTGCATAATTCCCTCAGTGACACCAAGGAACCGGCAGATGTCTCGTACCTCTTTGCCAAACGCAACCGCTTCGTCAGCACTACACATATCTGGCTCAGAAACTATTTCCAACAGTGGAGTTCCCGCCCTATTCAAATCAACAAGTGAACCGTCATAATGTTTTCCACCGGGCAATTCGTGACCGAGCTTTCCTGTGTCTTCTTCTAGGTGGGCACGTGTTATACCAACAAATTTCTTGTTACCACCCACTTCAATTTCAAGGGAACCTTTAATACACAACGGTTTATCAAACTGACTTATCTGATATCCCTTTGGGAGATCTGGATAATAATAGTTTTTTCGGTCCCATTTAGTAAACCCTGTAACAGTGCAATTAAGCGCTAAACCGACACGCATCGACATCGCAACAGCTCGTTTGTTTACAACTGGGAGCGTCCCGGGCAAAGCCATAACCAGGGGGTTCACTAGCGTGTTGGGTTTGGCGTCGTACCTTTCTGGCAGGGCCCCATTTGGCGCGTCGGTAAACATCTTGCTATCCGTTGCCAATTCAACGTGTATTTCCATTCCCACCAATACTCTTGTCTCTACGATATTCTTCATGAACACGCCTCGGTGATTCCAAGATCGGTGGTTGAAAAAAGAGATACAAAAGTATATCCGGCGGTTTCTATATTTTCTTTTGCACCTTCATTACGATCAACAACTGCAACAATTGATTCGATGGTTGCACCGAGTTCTTCTATTGTTTCTGCAACCTCAAGAACCTGGCCGCCGGTTGTAGCGATATCTTCAACGATAACTACGTGGTCAGAAGGCGCAACCTTTCCTTCAAGTTGCTTTGATGTACCGTAGTCCTTTTTTTGATTTCTGATAAAAACACATGGCAATCCACTTTCCATCGAGGCCGTAGTAACTAATGGGATACCTCCAAGTTCTGCGCCTGCCAGTAGAGTGGTGCCTGTTGGTATTATTTCAGCAAATAATTTTCCTAGTTCCAGCAGAATATCGGGTTGGGTAGTAAATAAATATTTATCTATGTACCAAGTGCTCTTTTTACCGCTTCGTAATGTAAAGTCGCCCCTTAAAATTGCTGTTTCTACTATACGTGTTGCCAATTCTTCTTTTGTCATCTGTTTATGGTATCGCGTTGGGTGTTATTTTGAGTATCTGATTAATTGGAGGTTAATTGTTCTGCTCGCATTTTTACAATATTCTCCACCCATTCATAAACCCAATTTGCCACCCTGCTTACATTTTGGTCGGGTAACTGCATGGCATCCAATAACCGATGGTTGTCGAGTGTTTCATCTGGAACCGGTGGTGAAGCAAAACGAATAACCTTGGCAAGTTGAATCATGGTGGAGTCTGGTTTTTTTACCATGCCGTTTACCGCTTCGAGGGTTGAATCGTTGGACATGGTAGACAGAACCCAGGCTTGAGAAATAGTGTCAAGCTTTGGGAACTGTGTCAAAATCGCAGCAACCGCTTCATCTTGAAGTGGGTGTCGCTCACCTTCCTCTGGTACGAATGGCTCCTCGCCTACGGGCGGAGTTATGACTGGTTCTTCCACAGCAACGACAACGTTATCTCCTACAGACCAAGTCAACAATACAAGCGTAATTAGTTTTTGAGTGTCTGTGATGTCTGAAATCTCATTAATTGCATTTTGTATCCAAGTGTCGGTCAATCGCACACCATCAATTCGAATGGCATCTGTGGCGTCCATTGCACCAAGACTTCCTGCTTCATACACAAGAACTTTATTACCCTCTCTTGTTTTTACCTCCCTGGCCGAGAAATTAACCGTTGCTTTTAAGGATATGGTTGATCCATTTAGGGGATGCGTATTAAGAACCCCACCTATCCAATGTTTTCGCAAATCAACGGTTACCTCCACGCTTTTTCGAGGCTTGATAGAAATTTCCGTGTCGATTGGCACAATGATTGGGGGCGAAGGAATCCTAGGTGAGCCGGGAATAACTAGATTCGCCTCAACCAGAACAACGGGCTTAATGGGTCCGTTGTTTGAAATGGTTAAAGGGATAGTGGTATTGTTAGTAACTGTCAACTGCACCATTATTGGTGTATATGGTTCATACGTTTGTTTGGTTGGAATAATCTGTATGGCAACAGGTGGTCTTGGATCACGAACAAATAAATATAATGTTTGCAAAACACCCGACATTAACTCTCTTAGTTGTGCCACTTCTGGACGAAGATCAAAGTTTGAACCCACTATTTCTTGCAGTTTGTTTTTTGACCAAACGCCCAGTAGGGTGCCACCTTGTTTTTTAGCAACCGAAAGTAGTTCTAGGGCGGCGTCACGTTTGTTACCCTGCGCCAAATATACCAGTGCTAAACCAACCTTGGATGAAGGATCTTCTTTGCATTGAGAAAGTGTTTGCTTTGCTTGTGCCAAATCGCCATTGCGAAACTGTGTCCAGCCTTCAAGCCTTTGTTTTTCTGTCGGATCAATTGTTGCTAGTGTTTCTGCTTTTTGTATAAGTGTCGCAACCGTTTCAGTATCACTACCTAGCCAAAGCTCTAACCATGCCGCCTGAATATAATTTTCAGCCGACTTATAATTGGCTTCTCCTTCTTTGGACTGATACAGCTTTGAAAGAGCAAGGAGTGATCCGGTTGCTGCATCTAGTGCCATTTCTGCAGTGTCCACATCACCCCGTTGTGCATATATTGCGGCACGAATAGCAGAAAGTTTCGGAACAAGTGGGGCATGAATTCTTGCTAGTTCTAGTGGTGTCAGACGTGGTTTTTTGACTTTAGTTTGAGCACGAAACTTTACGTCTACCCTTGTTTGCTCTTTTATAAGTGTATCAATGGCGGCATCGACGTCACCAGATGCCCACTGGCTTAATACAACATCTGCCAACAAGTTTGGGTCAATTTTTTGGTTCGACGAGGTCCAATTCCCTAAAATAATTTCATATAACTCTTTGGCATCTTGATAGTCTCCAAACGACATTAGAAATTCTGCAAGTGTTACTTGTGTTGTTGTGTCACGAATATTTGCGAGTACTGATGTTGCGAGTAGTTCTGCCCTACGATAAACATCTGCTGTTTCGTCGCCAAAAAAACCTGTAGCTAGCGCCATAGACTCTGGGTATGAGGGGTCTAGGGCTACTGATTCCGCCAGCCACCGTGCAAACTGGTTAGTGTCTCCTGCCTTCTGTTGTAAATACGCTGAATCAAGTGCTAATCTCGCTGCAACCCCAGAATCAAGTTCATGGCGACGGCTGTCTGAAAGCAATTGTTCATACAACGAAATTCTCTTTTCTACTGTTTGTGCCCCGTTAATTACTTCTCTCAATCGCGCCAGCTGTGCTGTTGTGCTATTTTGATAAAGACGAAGCATGTTTTCAATTGCGCTTGAAGCCACCCTTGGTTTGTCGGCCATGTTCGCCACTTCAAACAAAACCCTCCAGACCGATGCATCGTCTGGGGTTAACCGAGTTGCCTCTGTTACAAGAACAAGGGCTGCGCTAATGGCGGTGGTATCAAGTGGCTCTGTCATCGTAGCCAGCCGAGCAGTCCGGATAAACTCCTCAGCCAACAATCCAGAAGCATTGCTTGGGGCTGGTTGGGCATGGGTTGGGTGCTGAGATACTAATGGAGCAATTGCCAAAAAAAATGTTATGAATAGGCGGTGCATGGGGCTAAATATATGTTCCTTACGGGCACTGTAGCAGGGTTTTGTATTCTTTTATTGGTGTTGTTTGTGAGTATATTCATGGGGGCGTTGACACCGTTGCATAAGGTTGGTAATTTCGTCATTCCATTAACTAACTCAAGGTTTTTTTATGCTAAATATTAGACTAATCACATTAATTTTCACCGCAATTCTAAGTAGCGCTGCAATCGCACAACCAAGAAGCATCGATAAAATTATTAGCAAAAGTACAATTGATGATGATGGTGAAAACAAAATAAAGGATTATGCTACGGCGTGGGCCAAGCAACTATTAAGTGAAGACCCGGAGATAATAAAACAGGCCCACGAAAAATTAGTTGATCCGTTCGGGGTAGGGTCTGGAATGACGGAAATTGCTCGTTCTTTGTATGGGAAATATTTAGAAGAGGGGTTTGAACCAATTTTAAATGCTAGCGGCAACAACAATGTTGCTGCTGTCAACGCGCTTCAGATTATTTCGCTACTTGGAACAACCCAGAGTTGTAGTTTTTTGGACAAACATGCAGAGTTTAAGGTAGGTGAAGACGGGGCATTTAACGACCGACCAACAATCCGCCTGTGGGCTTCAATCGGACTTGGGACTTCTTTTTTAACCGGACAGTTGCCAGTAAAACGAGTTGAAAGATATGCCAATCGGATCCCAGGGTTCATTAAAAAAGAAAACAAATGGTATGTGATTTCAAGGCAATTTGACGCGCTTGTTGCAATGAAGTCCGTCCCAAAACTAAACCGGAACCAACGAATTGAACTTGAAACATTGTCTTTTGAGTTACAACAAAACTCAATCGTCGGTCTTCTGGAGTCAATTTGTTCGACTGATGGTTTTGATGACCGCGCAAAAGCCCTGCCATTTGTTCTGCCCGCTATACGCTTACAGCTCATTGAACCAAACATCAATGAACAAACGAAACGCGATATGTACGATGCCATGCTTCCTCCACTCCTTACATTTGTTGAATATGCCCTAGAGTCTTGTTCAGAGAATAGTGACAATGAAATGTGTGACGTATATGGGACCGCGGCTCATTCAGCAAGCCTACTAATTACGAAAGCACTTGGTTCTGGTGATGGGGTTCGGGTAATTGACCTTTGGAACAACAATGATTTTGGTGCAATTTCAGAACTACTCAGTTCTTGGAAAAAGTCACAGTAAAACTCAATGTACAAATTATTTGCACCAGTCGCGCTTTTGTTTTTAATAGCCGTGTTCTTGTTCAGTGCGGACAAAAAGCGCCCCAGGGCGGATTTTGTGTTTGTTAGCCAAAGCGACGTTTTTACTCTTGATCCACAGAGAATGAGCTGGCTATCAGATATGCAGGCTGGTTATTGTTTATTTGAAGGTGTTGTTCGGTGGAACACTGACGATTTTTCGATTGAGCCGGCTGGATGTACTTCGTTTGATGTCTCTGATGACGAGTTAACATATACATTTCATCTAAGAAAAGACGCCAAGTGGAGTAATGGCGCCAGTGTCACAGCGCATGATTATATGTACTCGTGGATGCGTTTGCTTTTACCAGACACATCGTCTGATTACTCCAGTTTCTTTTTTGTTGTGAGTGGGTCAAGGTCGTTCTGGGACTGGCGTGTCAACTCATTAAATAATAACACCGTTCAGTCGATGGAAGAAATTGAAAAAAAATTTAGAGAAAGCGTAGGGGTGACGGTTGTTAATGAATTTACAATTACTATCAAACTTAATAGGCGTGTTCCATATTTCTTAGACCAACTGGCTCTCGCGGTATGTAGCCCCGTGTACAGACCGTCCGTTGAGGGTTGGGATGTTGACAACAGAACTCACATACAGATGGTTGAACATGGGTGGAAATCTATTACACCCCCACCGATGGAAAACCGGCAATGGGTTGAAATAGATAACTTGACCGGACGAATTAGACAGCAATATTATTGGGCCAGACCCAAAACTTTGGTTTGTAATGGTCCATTTTGTCTTGAGGACTGGAGATACAAGCGCGACATGTTTATGGTGAGAAATCCCTATTATCACTCGCCAAAATTAACTAGTCTTCAGTCTATTAGGGCTATTACTATTTCTGACCCAAACACGGCCGTTTTGGCGTTTGAGTGTGGGGAAGTAGATTGGTTAAGTAGCGTCAATGTTGATTACCAAACCGACATGCTAGAAGAAAAGAAAAATGGTATTAGAAACAACATCCATTCGTTTCCGACTTTTGGTACTGATTTCTTTTCGTTTAATTGCAGACCAAAACTTATAAATGGAGAGGACAATCCATTTAACAACGCCGCTGTGCGCAGGGCTTTTGTGCTTGCAACAAACAAGAGCGCTCTCGTCGAGAATGCTACGCGACTTTATGAACCGGTGGTAACTAGTTTTATTCCCCCAAACTCAATTGATGGGTATTCAACCGTCCTTGGTCTTGGGTTTGATGTTGCATTAGCAAAATCTGAATTAGAATCCGCTGGATGGGTTGACCGAGATGGCGACGGGGCTGTTGAAGATAAAAACGGCACTCCATTTCCATCAATAGATTTGCTTTACACAACAAATACTCCAAGATATAAATGGATGTCTTTAGAATTACGAAATCAGTGGATGAAGAACCTTGGCGTTACTGTGGATTTGCGGGGAACAGACAATAAGTTTTTTGGGGCGGATCTTCATAGTGGAAATTTTATGGTCGCAAGGGGAAGGTGGTATGGCGATTATGGAGACCCAACAACGTTTCTCGATGTCTTTCGTTCTGACAATGGCAATAACGATCGAGGGTATGTGAACGTTGAAATAGACGAGGCTCTTGACGCGGCGTCTCAAGAGAAAAATCCGAAAAGAAGGATGGAAATGCTACGAGACATTGAAGAATATTTATTTACTGAAGATGTCCCAATGCTTGTAGTTTGCCAACTTTTACAATTATATATGTACGAACCGGAGCGTGTTTCTGGATTAACCTCACATCCACGCCTCGTACAACACCTCTGGCGTGTTTCGGTTTCAGATTAAAAAATTTCCCTCGGGTCGTTTTTTGAGGAGGGGGTAACACCCCAAAAGATTAGTTTGGTCGCGGGTCGAGGAACCGGTAAAGAACATCAACTGCCAGGTTAAAGAGCACAAGAATGGTTGCATACACAAGAACTATGCCCATTAACACCGTGATATCTTTTCCAAGAACTGCGTCAACAAAGTGCGTACCAATGCCAGGAATTGCAAACACCTTCTCTATTACAAATGAACCGGTCATTGCTGCTGCCGTTGCGGGACCCAAATAACTCACAACTGGAAGAAGTGCGTTTTTCATTGCGTGTTTAAGGACCACGGCGGTTTCTGAAACCCCCTTCGCCCTTGCGGTTCGTATGTGGTCGCTCCTAAGTTGTTCCGCCATTCCCGTTTTTGTCAATTGCGCAATATACGCAGCAAATGGCAAACTTAATGCAATGGATGGCAATACAAGATGTTGCCAGGTTCCCCAACCACTAATTGGAAACCACCGAAGCCAAACCGCAAACACTATAAGCAACACCACGCCGATTACAAACGAGGGCAGACTTATTCCAATAATTGCAATTGCAAATGATGCGTGGTCAAGCCATGATTTTGGTTTAACTGCACTAAGTACACCTGCAGACAATCCAATAAAGAGAGAGAGTAATATTGCACAAAGTCCAATGGTCATTGAAACGGGGAGCTGGGCAATTAAAATATCGTTCACCGTCCAATTCTCGTGTCGCAAACTTGGTCCAAGATTAAATACGGGTCCATCTCGGTTTCCAGACAACCAAGATAACCCAGATGCCTTCCAAATATATTCGCCATAAAAAGCAAAGGGATCATTTAGGTTGTACTGCGCTTCCATTTGTTCAATTACTTCTTGCGGTGGGCGCCTCCCCTCTTTTTCAAGTGGGTTTCCTGGGATTTGCCAGGATAATACAAATGTAATTGTGTATACCGCGAATAAAATAAACGGGAGTTGCACAAGTCGCCACCCAATCAGATTTGAAATTGATTTTGATTGCATTAGGTTCCGTAGGTTGCGTTCTCACCCAATTGTTCGGCGATGCGAATAAGTTGATTATATTTTGCAGTGCGATCGCTTCTGCATGGTGCGCCTGTTTTAATTTGTCCACAGTTTGTCGCAACTGCGATATCTGCAATCGTCGTATCTTCCGTTTCGCCGCTTCGGTGGCTCAGTACTGCGGAGTAGTTGTTCTCTTGCGCCATAT
>CAYZEX010000023.1:0-13695 GCA_964477675.1 uncultured Isosphaeraceae bacterium | reverse complement strand
TGAAGTTGCTGGAAAACCAATGGTGCAATGGGTAGTTGATGCAGTCAAAGAAGCAGGCGCAGATCGAGTAATTCTTGTCATCGGTCACGGTGCTGAAATCGTACAAGACCAAATCCAAGGATGTGAATATGTTATTCAAGAACCACAACTTGGAACTGGACACGCTGTTCTTGTGTGTAAAGATACCCTCGCTGATTTTGAAGGAAACATTGTCATTCTCGGTGGCGATGGACCACTACTCCGAGCATCAACAATTCACGACATGATTGCATTGCAAGAAACTTCTACTGCATCTGCAACTCTTGCGACAAGCACCATTCCAGATCCAACTGGATATGGACGTATCATTCGAGATGACGACAATCGATTTGCCGAAATCATTGAACATAAAAACGCAACTCCTGAACAACTTGAAATTCACGAAGTGTATCCAAGTTATGCAGTGTTTAAATCAAACACACTCTGGGAATGCCTTGACGATTTACAGCCAAACGCACTCACCAATGAGTACTACCTCACCGAAATTCCGCAAATGCTTCTTGACAGAAATAAAACTGTTGAGATTGTCAATGCCGTTGCCCCTGAGGACATTCTTTCTATCAATACACCACAGCAACTTGCTGATGTTGAACATGTGCTACTGAACCGGTTACAAAACAAGATGGAGCCCACAGTATGAGTCATGATGATCACAAAAGAATGAAAATTTTTGCAGCCACAGGCGGCAGACATCTCGCAGAAGAAATGTGCAGCCATTTGGAAATGCCACTTGCAACCGCCACTGTAGAAAAGTTCCCTGACAACGAAATAATTGTCAAAGTTGATGAAGATATACGTGGCAGAGATTGCTTCATTGTCCAATCTACAGCGATGCCAGTGAATGACAATCTAATGGAATTACTCATTTGGATTGATACTCTACGCAGAGCATCCGCCGGTCGCATAACCGCTGTTGTCCCATATTTTGGCTATGCAAGGCAAGACAGAAAAGATGAAGGACGCGTTCCAATTACAGCAAAACTTGTTGCAAACATTATGACTGCCGCTGGCGCGAACCGAGTTCTCTGCATGGATTTGCATGCAGCACAAATTCAGGGTTTCTTTGATATTCCTGTTGATCACCTTACAGCGACCAAAGTATTTTGCGACTACTTTTCACAACGAACAGATATGCAAGGCGATGATATGGTCATCGTTTCCCCAGATGTTGGAAATGTAAAAGTTGCAAACATGTATGCAGGTTTGCTCGATTCAAAACTCGCCATCATCGACAAACGAAGAGATTCCGGAAGCGAAGTTGTTTCCAAGCGCCTCATCGGTGATGTCAAAGGCAAAACAGTACTCATGGTTGATGACATGATTTCGACAGCTGGAACAATTTGCGAAGCAGCGAAGTTAGTCACCGAGGAAGGTGCTACTAAAGTTATTGCAGCAGCAACTCATGGTGTCTTTGTCGGGCCTGCTGTTGAACGAATTAAATCATCTCCAATCAGTGAAGTAATTATCACTGACACAATTGCCCCCGATAGCCGGCTTGATGGCATCGAGGACAAACTTCATGTTCTCAGTGTTTCACGGTTTCTTGGTGAAGCCGTGCATCGAATTCACCACCATATGTCAATATCGAGCCTCTTCAATCGTGGAGAAGGTCCCAAAAAATAAAGTTTAGATAGGAAAAGAAATGGCACAAAAAGCACCCACATTAAAAGTAGAACTGCGAGATAAACTTGGCACAACGTATGCCCGGCGTCTGCGCAAAAACGGTCGACTCCCTGCGACTATTTATAGCAAAGGAACAGAACCCGTCTCAGTAAGCGTAGATGAAAAAGAAGCAGTCGCGTATCTACGCGATGGCAACCACATCATGGAACTTGACAATGGTGATGGCAGCCCTGCAACCGTGTTGGTCAAAGACCTTCAATTTGGTTACCTTGGCGATAATCTCATCCATCTTGATTTTGCTCGCGTAGATTTGAAACAAGTTGTCACGATTACGATGTCATTGAACATTACTGGCCAGCCGACTAACGCTACTGCCACTGGAGCAGTTCTTGAAATACCAAGACCAGAGATTGAAATCGAATGTATGGTGAAAGACATCCCTTCTTCCATCGATGTTGATCTCACAACTGTCGAAGATGTCTTCACTATTGGTGATTTAGAATTGCCAGATGGTGTCAAAGCGATTCTTGACCCTGAACGACACATTGCTCACGTGACCTTCGTCCAAGAAGAAGTAGAAGAGCAAGAAGTTGCTGAAGGAGAAACCATGGAAGAAGAAACTGAACAAGAATCACCTGAAGTTATCAGTGAAGCAACTTCAGAAGATTCAACCGAAGGGGCGAGTGAATAATGAAACTCATCGTCGGTCTTGGAAATCCTGGCTCAAAATACAACCGAACTCGGCACAATGTTGGGTTCGAAGTTGTTGATAGCATTGCAAGGCAACTTGCACCTGGCGAGCCCGCGACATCCAAGTTTGACGCTGTGGTCATTGAAACTCGAGCAAATGGCGAAAAGGTACTTCTCATGAAACCACAACAATTCATGAACAGGAGTGGCAATCCCATTAAACAAGCAATTTCTTTTTACAAGGCAGATCCAACCGAGGATTTGCTTATTGTTGTAGATGACATCCACCTACCCTGCGGTTCAATTCGTCTTAAAAACAATGGAACAGCAGGTGGACACAATGGTTTAACTGATGTCACAAACCACCTTGGAGGTGGCGAGTGGGCGCGGCTCCGGATAGGAGTTGATGAACCAGGACTAATTCCACAATCAGACTACGTACTTGGCAAGTTTACTCCTGATCAAAGGGAAGTAATCGAACCAACTCTATCTCGTGCTGTCAACGCCGCAATAACGTGGATTGATTGCGGGATAGATGAAACCATGAACAAATTTAACGAAACTCAAAATTCAGAAACTACGAGGTAATATTATTATGAGCAACGAACGAACTGCATTGTATGAAGGTATGTTCCTTTTCCCACAATCAGCAACCGCAAACCTTCAAGAAGCTGTAGACCACCTCAAGGAAATCCTTGACAAAGCAGGCGTATCCGTTATCAATTTTCGTAAATGGGACGACCGCCGACTCGCATACGAAATTGATGGCAACAAACGTGGCGTCTACTTCTTGGTCTATTTTAATTCCCCAACCGCTGCTATCAGCGATCTTGAGCGTCGATGCAATCAATCTGAACAACTCCTTCGCATGATGGTTACTCGCGCGGAACATCTCCCGACCGAAATCATTGAAGCAAATGAAGGTGCAGAAGAACTGGCTACCGAAATCAAACTACGCGGCAAAAAGAACACGGAGACTAGTTCATCCGCTGGTAGTACCATCTCGCGTAAAGAAGATGCAGAACCAGAAACGTCAACCACCCCCGAAACCCCCGAATCCCCCGAAACCCCAGAATCCTCCGAAACCCCCGAGACCCCTGAGGCAACAACGGATGTCGAAACCTCTGAAACACCAGTAAGTACAGAAGCTACAACACAAACCGAAGAAGTAACAGAAGCATAAGGATTTTCCGCTTCTTTTTAGATTCGCATCTGATGTTCTGCTAGAATTGCACGTTGGAGATAAAACACATGGCAAACTACAACAAAGTAATACTTATGGGAAATCTCACAAGAGACCCCGAACTAAAACGTACTTCCAATGATATGGCGGTAGCGCAAATTAGCATCGCTGTAAACCGACAGTACAAGGATAGGAACGGCGAGCAAGTCAAAGAAACCACATACGTTGATTGCGAAGCATGGGGACGTACCGCAGAAGTGATGGCGCAATACCTATCAAAGGGCAAACCTGTCTTCGTTGAAGGTCGACTTAAACTCGACCAGTGGCAAGACAAGGATGGTAATAACCGCTCAAAGTTAAAAACAGTTATCGAAAAATTTGAGTTCATTGACTCAAAAGGAAATCAAACAGCAACTCCTCCTCCTGCTGCTACCGCTACAGCACCTCCTGCTGATGATATTCCCTTCTAACCCAGAAATTTGGCGCTCCGGTCAAGCGTCTATACCTACTAGTTGGGGTCGTGCCGGCGACTCCTAACTTTCTCTGAAAGGACACCCACTATGGCAAGCAATCAAAGACTCGAACTTCTCCTTACCGCAAACGTTGAAAACTTAGGAATCGTCGGTGACGTCGTGCGAGTACGCATGGGATTCGCACGTAATTACCTTCTCCCAATGGGATTAGCAGAAGTGCCAACTCCAGAAAAAATAGAGGCGCTCGCTGAGAAACGAGAAATAGCCCTTAAGAACTATGAAGCGAAACGGTCTGAACAATCAACTATTATTGAAAACCTTGAAGGTATCGTCCTTACACTCACACGTAGTGCGAACGACCAAGGCGGGCTCTATGGCTCAGTGACCCAACGGGATATTGCCGATGCACTCATCGAAAATGGCTACGCGGTTGATACTCGTGCAGTACGCCTTCACCAAGCAATTCGTAGAATCGGTGATTACCACGTCACGATTCAATTTGGCTCAGACCTTCGTGCCGATGTTGAAGTAGTTGTGAATCCCGATAGACCACTTGAAGATCGTGAAGATATGGAATTTGACGACGAAGGCAATCTCATCATCGTTGAAAAAACAGAAACGACTCCAGATGACGAAGCGACACCCGAAACGGCCCAAGAGGAAACTGCTGAAGTTTCCTAATTAATCCCATTACTCTCCCCTTTATAGTAGGGATAACCCACCACAAATAACAAAGGGCTCGCCGTAAGGCGAGCCCTTTGTACATTCTGGTGGAGGGATCTCCGGCTTACGCAGCAGATGCCTCCTGAGAAGATAAAACACTAAATTCATGCTCAAGATATTGAGCAACGTAATCAAGAATACTCGTCGATTGAGGGATATTTGGGTTAGATGTTTGACCCATTGGATCAAAGCGCATATTTCGAAAACGATTCGTTGCTTCATCCAAAGGTAAACCATATTGAATCGCCAAAGAGAACGCCCTGCAAAAACCTTGAATTAAACCCGAAAGTGTCGAACCCTCTTTGCTCATCTTTATGAAAATTTCTCCAGGGAGACCGTTTTCAAATAACCCAATAGTGAGATACCCTTCGTGCCCATTGATTGAAAATTTGTGCGTGAGAGATTTGTGCGTCGAGGGCAATATCATTCGCCCTTTGTGGGTAGTAGAAGTCATCTGAGTTTCCTATCGGTCGACTACGACAAGCAACTTGATTCTACGAATAAGAAATGCAATTCAGATAACAACCCCTTTACGTCTGACAGTTGATGGCTCCTAAAGTACATCGCAATAATGCCCGAACCGCCAATATCTGTACTGCCTCCTACTCGACGCAATGTGCCACCGGAATTTTTTAACCTCTCCTGCAAAGCAACAACTTCCCTAGTCCGTATAACTACATCCGTCTCATCGAGGGTCAAAGAAACAATCTCAATCAATGAGATGGCAATTCGAAGTTCATGGTATTGAATAAGCAGATGGACGGATGCTGGCAATTCGCCATAACCAGTTTTCAAATCATGGGCTACTTTGTCAACGTCACTTTGTTGTTCACATTGTGCAAGTCGACAGTACATTGACAATCTTCTTGATGGAGATGCAATGTAGTACTCGGGAATAGTGCCTGTTTCACCAATATCAACCATAGACTCAATACGTGCGGGCTTCTTTCCTTCTTTTAACTGCTGCACTGCTCGCTCAAGCAATTGGCAATACATTTCGTATCCAACCGCTGCAATGTGCCCCGACTGTTCTGCACCTAGCAAATTACCCGCACCACGAATTTCTAAATCTCGCAACGCAATTTGAAAACCAGCACCTAGCATTGAAAATTGTTCAATTGCGTGAAGTCGTTTCCTTGCAGTAGGATTCACGAAACGATCTCTTGGCAAAAGCAATGTGCAATAAGCACGATGTTTATATCTTCCAACTCGCCCTCTCAATTGATGCAAATCTGAGAGGCCAAAACGATCTGCATCATCAATAAACATTGTGTTCGCACTTGGGATATCAATGCCAGATTCAATAATAGTTGTTGAAACTAATATATCTGCCTCGCCCTGTACAAATTTCAACATTACAGCTTCTAACCCCTTGGGTGACATTTGACCATGACCAACCAATACATTCGCTTCAGGAACAAGCCTGCGAATGGAATCCGCTACTTCTTCAATATCATAGACACGATTATGGACATAAAAAACCTGTCCTTCTCGAGCAAGTTCCCTTTGAATACCCTGCTTTACTAATTGCTCATCCCAACTTTTGATTTCAGTCACTACAGCACGTCGATCAATTGGAGCAGTTTGCAAAGAACTAATATCCCGAATGCCAAGCAATGCCATGTGCAGGGTGCGAGGTATTGGGGTTGCAGTAAGTGTTAAAACATCTGCTTCAGCACGAAATGCTAGCAATCGCTGCTTATGTTCAACACCGAATCGTTGCTCTTCATCGATAACAACTAACCCTAACCGTTTAAAAAATACATCTTGGCTTAAAATTCGATGCGTTCCAATCAAAATGTCGACTTCACCATTAGACACACGTTCTAAAATTTCTTTTTGTTCTGCTGAAGTATGAAAGCGAGTCATCGACTCAACAATAAACGGATAATCGGCGAGACGTTTTTGGATTGTTCGCTCATGTTGAACTGCTAGTACCGTCGTAGGGACAAGGATGGCTACTTGCCTTCCTGATTCCGCAGCTTTAAAGGCAGCGCGAATTGCAATTTCAGTTTTTCCAAACCCGACATCTCCACAAACAAGGCGATCCATCGGTCTAGGAGATTGCATATCCTTCTTTACGCCTGCAATAGCATGCACCTGATCTTCTGTTTCTTCCCAAGGAAAACTCGATTCAAACTCTTTCATCCAAGGCGTGTCCTCAGGAAAGGCAATGCCAGGAGCGTGCTCTCTCACTGCTTGAACTCGAATCATTTCATGCGCCAAATCCTCAACCGCACCCTTCGCCTTTTCTTTTTGATTCGACCAGCGAGTACCTCCTAATGTTGAAAGTTCTGGTTTCCCCCTAAAAGCTCCAACGTATCGTTGCACTAGATGCGAATGTGTTGCTGGAACGTGTAATAATTTACCGCTTGCAAATCTCAACGTTAAAAACTCAATATCTCCTTGCCCTTCAAGACGTCGCAATCCTAAGTACTCCGCGATACCGTGCTCTCTGTGAACTACGATGTCATCAACTTTAAAATGTGCCATCGTCTGTCGCATCGATTTCTGCTTGGAACGTACACCTCGTCGGACCTCATATCGATGAAATATTTCGTGCGAAGTAACAACTGCTCCTTCTTCACCAATCACAAACCCCCTTTGCACGAAGCCTTCTACAATTTGCAATCTAGGCAGATTCGCAAGAGGTTGCCCCTTTTTTGTAAGTTCCTCCATTCGGTCAACTTCACCAGAGGTGCGACAAGAGAGTAGAACGTCACGGCCCCGAGCCAACGCAGCAAGTTCCTCCAATGCTTCGGATGCTACAGTAGAAAAAATGGGCAAAGCAGCAATGGGAACTTCTATATCTAGCCCTTTTGCTGGTGGCCCGCTACAACCAATCACTGCAGACAACCGACGAACCATAGTTGATTGAACATCATCCAAATGCACCAAAAAAGAAGCATCAACAACTCTATCAAAATAACTCTTTGATTGCTGCGAAATTTCACTTACATCATCCAATACTACACACCATTCGTTTGGGAGAAAGTCAACAACCGTTGAAGGGCAATCAACTTGTTTTGCGCAAGCGAGTATGACCTCATCTATACCCCGATCTGACCCTAACGAAACTGGATCAATTTCATTCATCGTTTCAATAGTGTCCCCGAAATAATCAAATCGAACAAAATCTCCCGCAACAGTTGCGATATCTATAACGCCACCGCGAACGGCAAATTGCGCAGCTTCATCAACGGTGTCACGCCGTTCATACCCTGCCTCTACAAGCCACGCTTGCAAATCATGTAACGGAAATTCCTCACCCACGCCAATTCGCTGCACAACTTCATTAATGGAGTCAGGATGAGGTGTTTTTTGCATCAACGCTGGCACGCTTGCAACTATCACCTCTGGAACACAAGGGCTTTGTAATTGTTCTAGCAGTGCATACCGATTTGCAACCACATCTTTTGAAAGTTCCGTTTCGAGCGCTGGGAAGAGTGATACTTTAATACCAATATCCTGGAGCATAGCGAAAGTTTCATCTGCATCATCAATATGCGCAGTAACAAAGAACACGTTCCTTCTCTTTGCCAGTATCGAGGTTGCCATCACAGAAAATGATCCGCTTACAGGACCAACAGAAACACATCCATCCACATCCATCTTCGATGCGATTCGCTCTAACATTGTGTTGACAGATTCAATCTTCATGATTATTTGGAGTTGTAGTTGTTAACCAACGTAATTGATCTACTGTTTTTTGACCGATGCCATGGATTTCCATTAAATCATCTGGCGAAGAAATTACATGTTCCTTTCTGAACGCAACAATGCGCTCTGCCATTTTCGGACCAATGCCAGGAAGTAATTCAAGATACTCTGGCGGATCTGTTTGTAAATGCACTCTGTAAGGTGAGACAGAACCACAATCAATTATTGGCTGTGATAGTTTGATTGCAAGAAACAAACTATACGCAAGAAGTACAATCATAATTGGCTGTACCCCAGTTAGTCGGTCTGTGTTTCTTGGATGGCATCGTTTCGTTTTGGCAAATCGAGGGGGCCTAGAGGCTTCGTTAGACGCTTGCGCATCGCTATCACTCTCTTGAGCACCGGCCTTGGTTTCCCCTTTAGGGAGATGAACGCCGCTGTTGGCAACTCCATTGTTTTGTAATCGAAAAGATCTGTCCATATCACTGAATCAACGTATGGCTTACTTAGCGTAACTGCGAGCATGTTCGTAGCCCACTCTTCCTGACGCGTTTCATCCCATTTGGTCTTCCACCAGCCGTTGCGTTCGCTTATTGTCTTGGAAGGTGAACCCAGTGACGAAATAATAAGCGGAAAATCTACATGAAGAAATTCATCTAATTTCGCGCTCAATAGCATTAAATCGCGAGTTGCTCTGCCACCGTGCCCTCCTACGAGCAGTTGAATGCCAAGGGCATCAAGCGAAACACCCTCTTGGGATAGCCGAGCAAGAAAAACTTTCGGGTTACATGACTCTGGTGTATTGGCAACAAACTCTGAAAAGGGTTCAGCCAACTCAATCATAATTCTTGCATCTTTGCGGCTCTGTTTAACTAACAATCTTGCGGTACGAATCAAATCCACCATATTTGAAAGCGAAAGCCGAACATGGCGATTTAGATTGATTCCAGAAGAAACATTCCAAAAAGAAACCGCTCCACCGTACCGATGTAGCAGACGTTCGATATGGTCGTAACACTTGTCACGAAGCTGAGAATAGTCAAACTCTAACGCTTTTACCCAAGAAGGAATCCCCCGCTCACTTGTAAAATCCAATAACGGACCCGCAATTATATTTTTACGGTTATCCCTCGCCCATTTCACCCAGCGGTCAACCTCGCCCCAAACAAATGTTCCTTCCTCGGGTTCAATTTCTTCCCAACGCATCGGGATAGCGACAATGTCGGCATTTTTTTTTAAAAGTTTTCGAAGTGGTTCATCAAATCTGGAAGTAGCAACTTGAACTCCAAGTGTTGATGAGGACGCTGCTTTATGAGAATACCTGCGGTGAAGCAAGATTTGTGCATGCGCCATTGTAAGACGCTCAGAAGCATCAATGGATAACTCAAGCGCCCTCCTTGCCAATGCCCCTTTTTCGTCATCGTCCTCACAGACAAGGGCTTTCGTAAATATTTGCCTTGATTCCTCCCACAGTTGGACGGCTGGGTTATCATCAGAAAGATAAAAAAGACTCCAGTTTTCACTGAGGTCAAGAAAAGATTTAATTCGATGCCTCGCCAACTCTAGCGAAAGAATATAAGGTTCGTTTCGATGAGGAAGAATGGATGTCTGCAACATTAATCGACCAGCATTTCCCGCATCATAGAGCAAACAAAGGGCGTAATTGGCGTGCCCTTCCGAGTGTGTAGTAATAATCCCGTCCTCTACCGTAACAGTACCCTGAATCACCTGGTTATCGCGAGTCAGTAAATGCGCATTGATGATTTCGTTGGCGTATGGGTTTGAAGAACAAGTGGTAAATCGTATCATTGGAATGTCATAGTATTGTAGCTTGGGGTCTTAAAACAAGGGTCAGACAAACGCGAAGTTCGCTACAATCCCAGAATGAACTACACCGAAATGAACATTCCAGAAATAAAATCACCCGAAATGAACACCCAAGAAACAAGCGTCTATGAAACCAACCTTCCCTTTGAAGGACGACGCCAAGGAAAAGTCCGAGATATCTACCAAATTCCAGCGAGAAATGACGATCCAGCAATGGTCCTTATTATCGCCAGTGATCGGATTAGTGCATTTGACGTTGTGATGCCAACCGCCGTTTCTGGAAAAGGACAAGAACTCACTCGTATCAGTACCAAATGGTTCGATTTCATCCGAAACCTTCATGTTATAGAAGACCATCTGATTTCGACTGATCCAAAAGATGTTCCAGACCTCGATCCATCCCTATATGAACAATGCCAAGGTCGTATGATGCTTGGACGAGCGTGCGAAGTCATCCCTGTCGAGTTCGTTGTGCGTGGGTATCTAGCTGGAAGTGGCTGGAAGGAATATCAAAAAAATGGAACCGTCTGCGGCATTGCACTTCCCGAAGGACTGCAACTAAGTTCCAAATTACCCACACCAATTTTCACCCCAGCAACAAAAGCTGTTGAAGGACACGACGAAAATATTGATTTTGAAACAGCATGTGAAATTGCTGGACGCGATGTCATGGAACGCTTGAGAAAGGTTGCGATTGAAATTTATACCAAAGCTGCAGAATTCGCTTTAGAGCGTGGCATCATTCTCGCAGATACAAAGTTCGAATTTGGATATGCACTTGACTCAAACGGCAAGCCAACTACCGAATTACTCTTAATCGATGAAGTGCTAACTCCAGATAGTTCTCGTTTCTGGCCAGCAGATGAATATGAAGTTGGGCGAGAACAAGACAGCTTCGATAAACAATATGTTCGAAATTGGCTTGAGACACTTGTTTCCTCTGGAGAATGGGATAAAACCCCTCCCGGTCCAGAACTACCCCAAGAAATAGTCGATGGCACTGTTTCTCGGTATCGTGAAGCAGCTACCCGCCTTTTTTCCTCACCAAACTAATTACCTCCGAGGTCATTGATTACTCTAATTACCCCTAATTACCTCGGAGGTAATTGATTTATTCAGTGGCTTGGACGGTATTGCGAAGCGGCTACCCGCCTTTTTTCCTCACCACATTAATTACCTCCGAGGTCATTGATTACTCTAATTACCCCTAATTACCTCGGAGGTAATTGATTTATTCGGCGGCTTGGACGGTATTGCGAAGCAGCATCGCAACAGTCATCGGTCCAACACCGCCAGGAACCGGTGAAATGTGCCCTGCGACTTTTCTTACAGCTTCAAAATCAACATCGCCAACGGTTCGCTTCTTACCATCCTCGCCAACAACACGGTTTATTCCAACATCAATCACGACAGCCCCCTCCTTCACAACATCCGCAGTAATTAAATTTGGTACACCAGCCGCAGTAATCAAAATATCAGCGTCACGTGTAAAACCTTCTCGATTCTTCGTATGAATATTAGTTGAGATCACAGTCGCTTCAACTTGCATTAACAAAACAGCGACAGGTTTACCAACAATTGTGCTTGCGCCAACACAAACCGCACGGGTTCCCTGCAATGGTATTCCCGTCGATTCAATCATCTCAATCACAGCAAGTGCGGTACAAGGCACCAAACTTCTGCGACCAAAGACAATGTTTCCAATATTCGCTGGGTTCACCCCTTCGACATCTTTATCCACGGCAATCATCGATTGGATAGCATCTGCATCGACATCATCCGGTAACGGCATGTGCACCATAATTGCTGTAACTCCAGGATCTGCATTCAATCCCTCTATTGTGCCTACCACCTCTTTATGACTTACCATCTCGGGCAGTTCGTGCAACATATACTCAATGCCAACCTCGCTACACGCCTTGGCTTGGTTTTTGGCATACAAGTGTGCACCCTGATCGCCACCAACCAATACGGCATCGAGCCTCACCCTCTTCCCCTCTGTTTTCAATAGCGCAACTCTCTTGGCTAGCGATTCCTTCACCGTAGCAGCCAAGGCACGTCCATTAATAATCGTTGCTTCTGCCATGAGGTGGCAGGATACCAACGTTACAATACTTTGATGAGCACAGACCAACCTTTCTTAGCAATAACTGTCGGAAATACCCGAGCATCGGTGGCCACAATCACAAACGGCACCATTGCACTTCATAAATCGTTCGATACGACTCAGGCGAGTGAACTCGTTGAGTACGCAATCAACTGTTGGAAAGAACTTGATAGTGATAATCCGCAGTGCATCATCGCGTCTTCTAATGAAGAGGCGAGCGAAGTTATCTCAAAATCTCTCGCTGATCAAACATCCCGTCCAATCTGGACCATCCCAGAAGATGTCCCAGCAGCTATTGGCCAGCACCTTGATCCAGAAACAATAACAGGGATTGATCGACTTTTAAATGCTGCTGCTGCTTGGGATATTTGTAAACAGGCCTGTGTAGTAATTGATGCAGGAACATGTGTCACTGTAGATTTTGTTGATGGTGAAGGAACTTTCCATGGCGGAGCGATTGGACCCGGAGCAAGAATGCAACTAGAAGCCATGCACGATGGCACGTCCGCACTTCCAGAAGTCACGTTTGAACCTCCTCTAAGAGAAGCATTTGGCAAAAACACTGCCCAAGCAATGCTTCAAGGTGTCTTCCATGGAATTCAAGGAATGGTCAGACAACTTAGTGAACAATATGCTGCCAGATATGGTGCGTACCCACGAATTGTTGCAACGGGCGGTGATTCAGAAACTCTATTTAAAGATGATGATTTAATCGAACAAATTATTCCTGATCTACAAATGCAAGGCATTGCAGTTTCTGTCCGCCACACTATGGCTGAAGAAGATGCCTAATCAATCTTGGACATTACTCACGCCCCCAAACATGGGCGCAATAGCAGTCATTCAATTACCCGCAGAGAAACTTAGCAACCTGACAACCAGAACCGAGTGGGAAATAAACAAACTTTATCTCGTTACCATTCCAGACATTGACGAGGCAGTTGCTGTGAAACTCAATGACGACCTTGGTTACATAATGCCTCACGGTGGCATACAAATCCTAAGAAAAATTGCGCAGCGGTTCACAGAACTGGGCGTTGAGCAATCTGAAGTAGCCCAGTACCCAGAAGCACAAGATGAAATCGAAACTGCCATGCTCAGGGCACTTTCAATTGCGGAGAGCCCGCTTGCCGCAGAATTGCTTCTTAAGCAACCGGAAAAATTGCGTGGCAAGTCTCCAAGTGAACTTGACTTGAAGCGTGCAGAAACTCTGAACCATCTTATTTACCCGCCAAAGGTTGTTTTGCTTGGCGCTCCAAATACTGGCAAAAGCACATTGATGAACGCTCTCACAAAACAAGATACATCAATCGTACACGACCTTCCGGGAGCAACTCGCGATGCTGTTGGCGCTCGGATTAATTGCGGCG
>CAYZEX010000022.1:0-14842 GCA_964477675.1 uncultured Isosphaeraceae bacterium | reverse complement strand
CCAACAGGTATTGACAAATTCCAAACTGCCGCAATCTCATTTGTGTCAATTGGCCAATTATCTCTCAGCGCATCTGCAATTTTAACTCGTTCTTCGTGAGTGCTATTTTGTCCAACTACGTATAAATCTGAGAACCAAGAAGTAGCAGTAGACTGATTAAAAAGGGCTGTAAGTGCCACCAGATCTGAAATATCGGTTCCACCAGAAGATACTAGGTCACAAATGGCATCTCTAGCAGATGGATACAGCGACCACTGCGTATCTGCGATCAACCTACCAAGCACTCTCCTTGTATTACTTTCTCTTAGCAAGTCAATATCAGATTTCAGGATTGATTGCAAAGCAAACAATTTCAAATCAGAGGATATCTGAATAGTTTGCATCTTGTCCACGATAGTAAGCCAAACCTCCCACATATCAAGCGATCGATTATCGAATTCAGTGCGACCTAACAAATCTTCTGCGATAATTTTCATAGCAATAACTTCAGACTCGTACGAATCACAAGTTGCTATTTCATTAAATTGTATTGCTCTTACTTGTGCTCTGGTTTCCGAAGACAGTCGCTGATCGCAACTCAATGTTGACAATTCGTTCGCTAACCATACTGCTCTTAGGATGGACAATGGGTTGTCTAATTTTATATTCGGAATGAGAAGAGAGTCTAATAATCTAGCGGCAACTGCCGGTTGGCTCTCTGCGTGAAGTAGAATCTGGACAATCTGCGTTTTTGCCAATTGCATTGTTGAGGAATCAATAAAAGGCCACCCATAAGAAAAAACATCAATCGCTTCATTCCACTCAGTAAATACTGATTGCTTAATGGTTTCTCCTCGGGCAACTGAGGCGCTGAAAGTTTCTGCGATTACCTGCAATTGCACTAACTGACCCACGCCTTGATCAGCATACCTAAGAATTGCCTGCTTTACACCACCAGCCTGAAACGTTGGATAGTTGCTAAATGGTATATACAACGGGGAAACAATGTTCTGAACTGGCTCTAACACTTTTCCAGGACCTACAACCAACTCCTCAATATCGTTAACTTTCGCCTGACGTGTAAGTGTATAAAAACTCAATACAAATACTAAAATAGTTAACAAACCAAAGAGAACAGATAATTTTACTGTCATTAATGGTGAAGGTGATCTTAGATCAGGAACAAGTTTCTTCGTTGTATTTGCAATATACGCTTCCAATGGGGAAATTGTTCTCTTGCGTTTCGGCAGCGAGACCCAACTACTCTCAATTGGGTGCTTATCTCTATGCTTGGATGAAAGAGGACCACGCCCAGATCTAGCAGATTCAGCAAAAGCTTCTAAAATACGGATGAGCCCACCGACAGTGATAGAATAGGATGCTGCAACTGCAACAAGACGAGCTCTACTCTTTTTATTCCACCCACCTTCACTAATCAAGGTAGCAATAATCGCTCTATCAAGAGGCGTTAAGCGAACGTCACCTGCATTTTCGATAGGACCGATATCCGAGTTCGCTGACTCTAATTCACTCGCAATCAACTCTAGATACTCTATAACAGCTTTCTTGTCACTTGAATCAAAAGAGGGATTAACATAAAGTTGTGCTTTTCTTCGCCTAAGTGCTTTTTTTATGGCAATTGCATCAGTACGCCCGCTAATTAAACCAAGTAATAATCGAGGGTCATTCGTGTCCTGCGTACCAAAGCAGCGAGAAGCCAATCGTTCAATTTCCATAGCCGTGCTCCTGCAACTCAGAATGAAGCAACCGAAGTTGAGAACCATATGGCTCTTCTCCATAGCTTGGATATAAAACGAGATGTTGATTTAATAAATCAATCGCTTTGGTAGGCGATGTACCAGCCAGCAATTTAATTTCATAATATTTTGCTCGAATCCAATGCAAAGTTCCTGGACGTGTGCCTGATGCAATTTTCTTCCATTGTTCGTAGGCAGTTGTCATATCACCAAGTGTCATTTCCAGTTCAGCGTTCAAAACAAGCAGCTCTTGCATAAGTGGATTTTGTTTTACGAGGATTCTTGACAACTGCAACGCATCGTCGCCTATAAGCGTGTCTGAAGTTTGAAGGTACAGATCATACGCTGCCCTTGCAGTTCGATTTGAGATTGCCACAAACTCTGAAGAACCTATTTGTTGCTCTTTCAATTGGGCTAGAATTGCACTTCCAACTTTGTACAGAAGTGAATTATCAATTTCAACTTTCTCTTTCATCCAATAATTCCACAAAGAAAGCGCTGATGGTTTTATCCAAAAGTCAGAAGGGGTATCTTCCATAAAGTTGAGAAGTAATTCTGTTGCGATTTCCAACTTTGCATCATGCAAGAGAACTAACATTTTTCGATAATTAATCTCGCTATTATATTCGTCTAGTGGAAATAACCCGCGCTCTTGTATTTTATCTAACACTTCTATTGCGTTTGCGGCTGCAACCTTTCGCCCCACCTCTTCATGCAAAGCTACCTCAAGAACTCTCAATGCCCTAATAGCACAAACTTCGTTTGCATGTAGATCGTCAGCCAAGCGGGCATCTGCGATCATCAAGGGCATCGCAATTGAAATATATTTATTGCCTACAGAAGGTTGTTGGATTTGCTTAGCCACTCGCCACATTTGAAAAAGTGTTCGAGATGCCCTTCGTTGCGCGTCTTCATACAGAGGGTCAGAATGATCAATCGCAAGCAAGTCCTCAAGAGTACTAGCATCAAAAACGTTTGCATCAGCTCGATACAAAATAAGTTGACTTGCTTGTTTAGTATTTGGCCATCTAGCAATATAGGTGTCACCTAATTCTTCCTTAAGTTGCGATTCTGCTTGATTCAAATCATCAAGGTAATTTAATGAAACTATAGCCATCCACAACGCCTGTTTAGTATTGGATCCTTGAGAAGCGACTTGAAAGACTTCGGAAGCTTTTCTGAATTCCGAAGCATAATAGAGCGATAGACCCAGCATGTATTGGCAATCTTCGACCAGTGCAGGATAGTTAATCGCATCACTTGCATCTATTGCTTCGCGAAATAAAGTTGCTGCAACCATGAACTCTTTTTGTATATCTGTTTCTTTTGGCGGCAAATCACTTTTGTAAGAATCTTTGATATTTCTGTAGGCAAAATCACCAGCGATGAATTTGGTAATAAATCCATCTTTCTCCAGTGCAGTATTCCCATACGTTCCAACAATTGAACTTACAATTCCTAATTGTCCTAGTTGAATAAGGCCAACAAGTGAACGTTTAGCAACTTCTTTCGCTTGATCAGAGGTTGAAGCATTTTCAAGTGCGTGAACAGCTGCCACGCGAAAAACTATTGTCTTATCTAGATCTGCCAGATTCTCAAAAGTTCTGAGAATCTCGCTCCAATTTGCATCATCTACAAGCAAATAAAAACGCCAAAGAGGAACAATGTCTCGGACGGTACCCCATACTGAAGGATCGTCGAGTTCCTCGAACCAAAGTTGCGAACCGACCGAGTCACCCATTAATGATTTGCTCAATGCAACACCAAGAATTGCTCTTGCACCAATCTCGTATTTCTTAAAATCGAGAGAAACAGATTGCAAACTTGGGCGATCGCCGTTCAACAACAAAGCGAAAAGTCTTGCTGCCTTTTCAGCTTCATGAGAGTTATCTTGGAACCAAGCAATGTAATAATGAACCCATGCTAAATACGATGTCGCCATGCCGAGGTTTTGTTTTTTCTTCTCCGATGGAGATCTCGACGCCTTTATACTCTTTTGCAATTTAGTTCGTAACTTTTCTAAATTCTCTGCGATATCTTTTAACTGTACTACCGCCAATTCCGCATCTTCTCTTTCGGAAATACGAAGGCGGTACCGCTCCAAAATTTGTTCAGAAGCAATAAAAGTGGCTCGATAGAGTTGCAACTTCAAATCAACAGTGCCCGCTTCTGGAATACGGTCGAATAATGCAATCGCTCTTTGCAATATCTCCTTATTTTCTTCTCCTTCACTACGCGAGAGTAAAATTGCGTATACGTTTGCTAGTTCCCTGACTGCATTTCCACGCTCTTTGCTCGTTCCAGACTCTAACTTGTCTTCTAGATACCTTGCAAGAAGCTCATTGCATCCCATTCGATTCAACCAGGTTGGAACTGTCTCTTGGGCGAACGCAACAGAGTTGATCCATGCTATTGTTAAAAATAAACTAATCAAACGCCGGTACATAGGTCACTCCATGAAAACCAACGTTTTTTGAATCTTGTATTGCAGCAACTGCAAACCCAACCGGCACTTCTGACTCGACGCGAATAACAAGACCGGGCGCTAGAGGCAACTTTGTTATAACAGAAGAAAACTCCTCTCGACCTTGAATTACATGCTCACCAAGCACGTAGACGGGTCGAGATTGTTCCATCTTTAGCGTTACTATTTGTGGTTCATAATCTAGTTCCTGGGAAGAAGTATTTGATTCCACCTTTAGGGATGGGGACAACATGTCTTCAGGCAAAGCAAAAACTGTTGTCACAATAAAATAGATGAGCAATAAAAAAGTAACATCAATCATAGAAGACAAATTTAAAGCTGTTCGGTTCAATGAGCCTCTATGATGATTTGCAGCGAATTTCATGTTATTTTGTTTCCGTTGCTATATTGGCTGCAGATAGCCCATAATTACTAAGAATTACAAGGACCTCGTTGAGGGCTCTAGCTTCTACGTTCTTGTCTGCACGAATAGAAATGTTATTCCATAAAACATCATCTTCATAAATAGCTTCTTGCAAAACAGCACTAACTTCCTCTAAAGAAACAGCGCCATCGTCCACATTTAAAACATAAGTGCCATCATCCAAAATGTTTATCACAAGCATATTTTTAGGTTTTTTCTCTAATTGCTCACCTTTTTCTTGCGGTAAATCCAATTGAACCCTTGCCTGTTGTGCAAACTGTGCCGCAACCATGAAGAAAATGATCAATAGAAAAACAATATCAATCATAGGCGTCATCTCTACGATTGGGATAATTACTCGAGATTGCGATTTCTTAAATTGCATGTCAGGAAGTAGGGGCTTCTTCTAAGTGTAAAACTAACCTTTCAATTTGGGCTGCAGCTTCAGCACTTAAACCTTCAATACGATTTCTAAAAAAACTAAAAAGAGTCAAACATGGAATTGCTAATACCAATCCAAGCATCGTGGTAACAAGTGCCACACTGATATTTCCGGCAAGAGCAGTAGGCGTGTTGCTGCTAATCGAATCAAAAGCCTCGACCATTCCAAAAACAGTCCCTAATAAACCTAGCAATGGAGCAATAGTGCCAATTAACCCAAGCGCATCGGTAGATCTAAACAAACGAGACGTTTGATCTTCTCCAGCTTCTTCAAGAGCGTTTTTTAGCTCAAATGGCCCAAATGCCGATCGTTGGTAACGCATCAAACCTATCCCCAAAATTCTCGTTAGGTAAGAATCATTTGCTGGATCAACACAGTATCCAAGAGCATCTTCAACTTTGCCTTTTGCTAAAAGGTCCTCAATCAAAACCAATTGCTCTTCAGGCAATAGCGACCTCCGTCTAATCTGCAAAAAATGTAAGATGATTAGCGCAAGAGCGACTAAACTCAGTGCAATAATAATATATCCAACAAGACCGCCCTTTCCTACCGTGGTTAACCAAGTAGAAGAGGTTTCTTTAGACAAAATAGTGACTAGGTATATTTGAGACATTAGTATATATTCCTTTTATTTTCTTTCGCATCTAATACCAAAGGATGACTGGGAAATAATCGCATTGCTTCTTCAAAAATTCGTGTAGATTGCTGTACAAAACCATCTTGCAACAATTCCTCAGACAATCGCAACATTGCCGCTCCTGAAAGCCATGGTTGAACACTTGCATTCATTGATGCAACACTTACGAGATGCAACAACCCGTTTGTACGCAATTGTTGGCTATCTTCTTTAAGGTCCATCTCTGCCCACAAATAGAAAAGCCACGCCTTCTGCCACGGAAGTAAATCCTCCATAGCTTCTTGTAAAACTTCCCTTTCCAAACGCACTTCAGAAAGCGAGGGAATCAACAAAGCCATGAACGCATTATCTTCTTCAAACTGAATTTGGTAACTTTCGAATGAACCATCTACACAACATTGCAGCAGAGAGGCAAGTTTGGATACCTTCTTGCTTTCACTAGAGAGATACTCCTCTAAAAAGTTCGTGGCATTCAACTCAACCATCATTACAGGAAGATGAGGACAAAAACCAGTCTCTTCATCAATAATTGACTCCAAAGAATCGTATGGGCTCAAGAAGCCCAACTCCGTTAGGCGAACAACTTCAAGCCAAGGATGAACTGCCCACTCAATTGCACCACGAGCAATTAATATTCTCAAAAGACCTTCAGCGGCAATAAGTGTATCGCTTGAATCTGTTCCTGCTAATTGCTTAAATTGTGATGCAAACAATGGCTCTGCTAGGTTTAAATCACCCCGATTGAACCGTGCCATTGCTCGCCAAAGTTGCTCCCCACTATCGAGATATTTTTTAAGCAGTGGTCTTGGTACATTCGGTTCGATTGATTGGATAGAACTCCAAGGGATTCGGAGCGTTGCATATGCCTGATCGACAACTTCAATCAACAGACCACTTCTTCCACCGCTCACAATTTCGCATTGAATTGGGGCGAGACCATCCCTTCTAATAATTGTTTCTGACAACACCTGCGACGAACTAGTAAACAAAACCACTACCCAAACTAGATACTGCAACTGCATCATGGAACACCTCCAGAAGGAACAAACTTATATTGACCACCAGTTGCTTTGGCAATTTCAATTAGTTTCAATTGACTAGAGGAACTACCAAATGCAATTGTATTTACAATAACTCGAGCACCTTTTGGCAACATCTCACGAAGTGTAGCTACTGAAAAACCCGAAATTTCACCATCAGTTAAAAAGAAAATGACATCAGGCAATGGGTTTAGTGCAAAAGCCATTTCAAAAGCGGGCCTTGGATTCGTCCCACCACCCGCTTGTAGCTCTCTAAATTCCTTAGTTATTCTACGAATCGTCGATGAGCGTGCAATATTCCAACCAACTTGTGATTTTGGTTCAGTTATTCGGGAACTATAAAACAAGATATAAAAACGAGCATAATCTGGCAATCGTTTAAGCGATTCAGCAAGTTCACCAATTGCGTCCTCTAAACGATGTTGCTGGTTCATGGAACCCGAGACGTCAACAATGTAGCAAAAACGAGTACCTGAAGAAGTGATGCCAAAGAAGGAAGTAGCACCGCCTGACCCTCCAATACCGGTTGACATGCCTGCGCCAGCCCCTCCAGCAAGAGAAGGAGTCGACATGTGAGATGTAACATCCAGTGCAGAGGTTGCAGTTTCTGCAGAAAAGGAAGCTTGTGTATTCTGCATTGCCTGTGCAACTGCCTTTGTAGGGATAGATTCTTGCTGTTTAAGTTCTTGCCCCTCAGGCATTTGAGTCAATTCTTCAGATTGCTCTACAGCGAACTTAACTTCTATGGTATCTATCGAAGACCCAGAATCATATCCACTTGCAAGTGAATAGTTAAGAACTAACCCAATAGTGATATGAATCAGTATTGAAAACATGGCAGCAATAAATAAACAGGAAAGAATTGCCTTTTTCCATCGAATCCTTTCTTGGGATTTAAAGTGCGCAATTGGATTAGATGGAAGACTATGGGAAGAATTACCTACGGTTGGTTGCTGTTGGGATGGTGAATCTTCGTTCTGTACCATTAAACCTCTACTTATAATCCACGATTCTTTGTCATCATACGCGATTAGGCTCTTGACTGAACCCCTGTTTGTAGAGTCAAATGCCCTAAAATAGGATTTAATCAATGAACAAACAACCTCCACATTACAAACGCGTTGTCCTAAAAATTAGTGGGGAGAGTTTCTCCAAACCTAATAAGCTCGGCATCGACCCAGATGAACTGAATACCATCGCGATGCAAATTGTAGATGCAGCAACCTTAGGCACTGAAATTGCAGTTGTTGTTGGTGGCGGAAACATGATTCGAGGAGCAGAGTTGTCTAGCCGAGTCGGAATAGCTCAGGCAACCGCAGATTACATGGGAATGCTCGGTACTATCATCAATGCACTAGCATTAAAAGAAGCTGTTGAACAACAAGGACATCCCGCTAGAGTTATGTCCGCCTTGGATGTAGAGTCCGTTGCAGAACCATTTATACGAGGAAGAGCATTACGACATTTTGAAAAAGGAAGAGTTCTAATTCTCGCAGCAGGAACTGGCAACCCATTTTTTACAACAGACACCTGCGCATCATTAAGGGCTATCGAACTCGGTGCAGATATCTTATTGAAAGCTACTAAGGTTGACGGTATCTATTCTTCTGATCCTATGAAGGACTCTAATGCAACTAAATATGATGCGCTATCCTATTCTGACGCCATTGCAAAACAATTAAAAGTAATGGACTTGACTGCATTATCAATGTGTATGGAACACTATTTACCTATCGTGGTTTTTAACTTTAAAACAGACGGAAACATTTGCAAAGTCGTTGGGGGCGATACTATTGGCACATTAGTAACGACTGAGGAAGGAATACTTCAATGAGCATCAAAGAGTTAGTAAGGGAATGCCGTTCAAAAATGGATCGATCTGTCGATTACTTTGGCAAGGAGTTACATGGGGTAAGGACCGGCAGAGCATCTACGGCATTACTTGAGTACATAAAAATTGAGTACTACGGAAGCCACACGGATTTAAAAGATATCGCGGCTATTTCAGTTAGCGAAGCAACACAGCTTGTAGTAAAACCCTACGATCCATCGTCTAAAAATGATATTGTCAAAGGAATTGAATCTGCAGATTTAGGACTCAACCCACAATCCGATGGGGACATTATCCGTATTAATATTCCAGCACCATCTTCAGAACGAAGGGCGCAACTTGTCACCCAAGTCAAGAAGATGGCAGAAGAAAGCCGTATTACTATTCGGAATGAACGCCGTGACGCAAACAAACATATTGATTCTCTTGTTAAAGATAAAAACAATCCAGTTTCCCAAGACGAAGGCAAACACGGCAAGGAAGAAGTTGAATCTCTTACAAAGAAGCACATAACTAAAATTGACGAAATGTGTGAAACAAAATCAAAAGAGATTGAAACCATTTAAAGAACTCTAATTAACTGTTTAGAACTCGGACTATTTATTAATATGCTTTTCTCAAGCGTGCAGCAGGCAACCCCAACTGTTGTCGATACTTCACTACCGTCCGCCTAGCGATATCGATCCCCTGTTCACGCAATTTTTTCGCAAGGACTTCATCGCTGAAGGGTTTCTGTTTGTCCTCTTTATCGATAATCTCTACCAACCGAGATTTTATTGCTTCCCAACTCACATCTCCATCTTTGCTACTTCCAGTTCCACCAGAGAAAAAACGACGCAGTGGAAAAATGCCTCTTGGAGTCTGCACCCACTTATCAGCAACAGCCCTACTAACAGTAGCAACATGCACTCCGAGCATATCCGCCACCTCTACCATGGGAAGGGGTCTTAAATAGGCATCGCCTTGGTCTAGGAAATCTCGCTGTTTTTCTGCAACTATCTGCACAATTTTTTTAATTGTAGATTTTCGTTGGTCAACCGCCTCAATAATCCATCTTGCGGCATTGATATTTCTCTGAATGAATTGTTTTGCTTGTTTATCGGTTACGGAGTCTGAAAGCACTGATTCATAGTGGGTAGATACCGTTAGGGGTGGGAGAGTTCCACTTCGTATGCCAACTACATATTTTTCTTGCAAATCGTCATACTCTATGAACGCATCAGGAATCACTGGCAAAACTCTTTCAGAAGCAATTAATCTTGCTGGACTTACTGTCAACTCATGCATTTTTTCAATTGCTAACTTAACTCTTTCAATTCCGATACCTGTTGACGTCGCAACCTTTGGCAATCTATTAGAAACTAAGTCATCTAAGTGCTCATCTATAACAAGCGAAACATCTTTCCAACCATCTGCATCGTCAGCCATGTATTCCGCAACCTGTATCATTAAGCACTCGTGCAAAGATCTTGCCGCAATACCTGTTGGCTCTAGCCACTTCTGCAATGAGAGAACAGCCATCTCAAGTTCTGCCTTCGAGATTTCTACTTCTAACTGAGCAGTTATTGCTGACAATAGCTCGGCTTCGGGAACAGTCAAAAAACCATCCACATCAATTAAACCAATGAGCAAGTCTCCAACCTTCTTTGTCATCTCGTCAACTTCAGCAAAACTCCATTGGTGTAATAATTGCTCAGAAAGGCTTTCTTGACGAGCACGAATGTTCGCCATTGCATCCAGTTTTGGATCTCTGTCAGACGACAAAATTCGTTTCGGTGGAAGGTCGGATAATTCAGCTCCACTTTGCTCTTCAAATTCTTCAATGCGACTAAATTCGTTTTGAAGTTCCTCATTTGAAACTTCAACTTCCTCTTGATAACCTGGCTCTGTGTCAACCAACTCCAATGCGATATTTGATTCCAATTCCTGCGTAATTCTTTCTTCTAGGGCTGGCAAAGGAAGCTGCATTATTTCCATCATCTGAATAATGCGAGGAGCAAGTGTTAACTGCTGATCGGTCTTAGCATGTTGTCCAATTTGAAATTTCATGAGTTTTACAACATTATTCCATACCGCGCCTGCCTGCAATTGCATCTGAAAGAACTTGCGTGTTTGCATATTCGATTTGAGAACCGCTTGGCAATCCTCGCGCTAGGCGTGTAACTTTTATTCCACGTTCATTTAATTCAGAAGCCAAGAAAAGAGAAGTACTGTCACCTTCAAGATTAGGGTTCAACCCAAGAATCACTTCTTTGATTTGCACGCCTCTAGAATTCGTCGCACTATCATCAACACGAACAAGCAGCGCATCTATTGTTAAATCCGATGCCTCAACCCCAGAAAGTGGGTCTATCCTGCCTGTGAGTACATGATAGACTCCCTTGTACATCCCAGTTGCCTCTAATCGAATTAGATCACGGGGCTGTTCAACAACTAAAACCACTGAAGCGTCCCGCTGAGAATCTTGGCAAATTGAACAGGGAGCACTATCCGCGATGTTATTACATACATCACAGCAAACAACTCGATGTTTGACATCTGCAATGGCTTGGCTCAAGGCAATGGCTTTGTTTTCCCCATCCTTAATCAAATGAAACGCGATTCTCTCTGCGCTTCTTTTGCCAATACCTGGCAGTCGAGTCAACTCATCGAGCAGATTCCGAACAGGTTCTGGGGTGCCTTTTGAATCACGAAGGGACATTTAGGAGTCTTCGCTTTCGACACGTTTCACTTGAACAATCGTTCCGTTAAATAACCCTCGCGCGTGCTGAACAAGTTCGTCATCTTGCACCGCTTCTTTTGCGTCTGCGTTTACTGAATCTTGAGAAGAAATGGGTTTGGCTTCAATAACAACTTTAAACTTCTGGCTAAATGTCTTTGTTAAAATCTGTTCAATTCTCTGCCGTTGACCAAGAATATAGTTAGATGAATCTTTTCCCGATTCATCGACGTTTACAACTAACCGTCCTTCTTCCAAGGAAACAAGCCGTAAATATTGAGCAATTTTGATTAACCCAGGAGTAGACTGTAACGTATTTTGTATCAAATCCCAAGTTACCGTACTGGGCGTGGGTTCTTTCGCTAGCTCCTCAGGAACTTCTGGAACTACTATGTTAGAGTTTCGATTAGGAACTTTGCTTTTTTTTTTGATTTTAGTGGCTGATTGATTTAAAGAAAGAACACCACCAGCTTCAACAATTTCCGAGTGCAAACAAAGACGAGCGATTGTTGCGTCAAATAGTGCTCGCCCTGAGCCACCCCTGCGAACCTGCCTACTTGTAGCATCACAGAGAGCAATCAAATGAGTCATAGCTGGTTCATCGAGGCGAGTTGTAATAGAGATTAATGAGGACTTAGATTCTTCTGAAACGTCTACTAACTCAGTGCTTTCTCCGCAAACTTTCAATAGCAAGGCATTTCTAAATGTCATTGCAACAACTTCAAGAATTCGATCAAGAGAAATACCCGAAGAAAGTAAAGAATCTGAAGACTCAAAAGCAACTTTGAGATTACTCTCGGCAATAGCATCGCACAATTGAGTAATCGCTGTTTGCGAAGGCAACCCAAGCAAATCTTCCATCTCGTCAACTTTAATTTTATTTCCACCAGCAGAGAGCAAGCGGTCAAGAATTGAAAGAGCATCTCGCATTGAACCATTACCAAGGCGAGCAATTTCTGCAATGACTGCTGCATCGGCTTCTATCTTCTCTTGTTTCAGAATGAACGTTAGGTGATTGGCGATTTTAATAGATGGGATTGCTTTAAAATCAAAGCGTTGACAACGGCTTTGAATAGTGGCTGGTACTTTGTGCGGTTCTGTAGTACAAAGAATAAACTTGACGTGTGGTGGAGGCTCTTCCATTGTTTTTAACAGGGCGTTAAAAGCTGGAGTCGTAAGCATGTGAACTTCATCTATAATGTAAATTCGATAGGGGCACCTAGTTGGTGACAACCCCGACGCCGCTATCAAATCTCGGGCTTCCTGCACACCTCGATTAGAGGCTCCATCAATTTCAATCACGTCAAGGTCTTCGCCTCGCAGAATAGCCTCACCAATCTCTTTTACCTGCTCAAGAGTATCTGAGTTATTAAGTTCACGAGCAAATATCCGAGCCATGGAAGTTTTACCTACACCCCGTGTCCCACAAAACAAATATGCATGAGCTGTACGATTAGCATCAATTGCATTCCTAAGAGTCCGCGCAATTGGATCCTGCCCAACAATATCTTCGAAGGTAACTGATCTATAACGCCTAGCTAATACTGTATAACTCAAACAAGCCCTCCTAAGGGTACTAGAGAAGTAGGAAGGACGGCCGGGGACCCAAAGCTCGAGCGACACCACTTATGGCTGCTGCCGTCAAGCCCTGACCAGGTTCGCAGGACGTCCGACTATGAGGCCGACCGCCCTTCCCACTTCCGAATATGTCCATGATAGCAAGTGTCGCCTATAAACGATGCGAATTGGAGGGTACACTTCACAGATGGAAACTCCAAATACTTCGCAGAAACCGAGCACGTTCGAACTTGAGCAGGCAAGAGACAAAGCAACCAAACGGCTTGTCATCTTAACTATTCGGCTCCTTTTCGTCACATTTATGTTTACTGCTGCGATTCTGCCATTCATTGCAGGATTAGAATCCGCTAGTAAACCAATCAATCAAGTTGTGATGGACCATATTGGACCTCTTATTGCGACAATCGCATTTGCTTCCATTGTACTTGTCATTGACATACTCACGCCAAACAAACGACTGTCAGCTGTTCTTGGTGTCTATCTAGGATTAGTTGTTGGGTTGTTTTCTGCACTAGCAGTTAGCTTGCTAATAGATTTAATTGGTGAATCATGGGGTCTGAAACAAGGCGAAACCGCTCTGCAATATCTCACACTTCTAAAACTTGTTTGTGGAATCACACTGTGCTACTTTTCAATAAGCATTGTTTTCACAACTAAAGATAACCTCCGACTTGTTCTTCCATACGTAGAATTCACACGCAAGGTAAGAGGGATCCGCCCCCTCCTTGTTGATACTTCAATTCTGATTGATGGAAGAATTGAGCAACTTGCAATGTCTAATTTCATTGATGCGCCATTAATTATCACGCAATTTGTCATTGATGAACTTCATGCCTTATCCGATTCACAAGACAAAATTAAACGAGAGAGGGGCAGGCGAGGCTTGACAGTGCTAGCGTCTTTAAGAAACTCAGCCCAAGTTGAATTAACGATTGAAACATCTGAAACATCAGAGGAGAGTGTCGATCGCGCCTTACTTGATCTAGCTCAATCAAGCGGATATCGAATTTTAACTACTGATTCTAATTTACAGCAAGTTGGCCAAATTGAAGGCATCTCAGTTCTGAATCTCAATCAACTATCGATGGCTGTTCGGATGCATGCAGTACCAGGAGCTATTTTGCAAATAGAGATAGTTCGAAAAGGTGAATCACCACAACAAGGGGTAGGATACTTAGCAGACGGAACGATGGTTGTCATAGAAGATGGTGGTGGAAATATTGGAGAACATGTTTCGATTGAAGTCACGAACGCACTACAGACATCGGCGGGACGAATGATTTTTGCAAACTTAGCGAAATAATCGTGCAGGAGGTCGTGCCTGGTTTAGATTCTCAGAATTCATGAGGGCCAGAAGAAGACTTGACCCAGTGCATAAGAAGATATGACCGGGTAGACCCAGTTGACCATGCAATTATTCCCACTCGATTGTTGACGGTGGTTTTGAACTAATGTCGTACACCACTCGATTTACACCTCGAACTTCATTAATAATTCGAGAACTGATTGAAGAAAGAACCTCGTAGGGGATTTTTGCCCAATCAGCAGTCATAAAATCTTGCGTTTCAACTGCTCGAATAGCAACTACTGATTCATAAGTCCTACCATCGCCCATTACGCCAACCGATTGGACAGGCAATAAAACTGCAAAAACTTGATCAGTGCTTCGGTACAGGTTTGCAGCGACAATTTCTTCTAGTAATATTTCATCGCACGCTTGAAGTACAGCGAGTTTAGGTTCTTCGACTACACCTAGGCAACGTACGGCTAGACCAGGTCCTGGGAAAGGGTGTCTCCAAATAATTCCATCTGGTAATCCGAGTACCTCGCCTAATTTTCTCGCCTCGTCTTTAAATAAATCTCGTAATGGCTCTATCAATTGAAAACCCAACTCTTCTGGCAAACCTCCAACGTTGTGATGAAGTTTAATATTGGCCGCTGCCCCACTGTACCCATACCCCGATTCGATGA
>CAYZEX010000021.1:0-15027 GCA_964477675.1 uncultured Isosphaeraceae bacterium | reverse complement strand
GATCATCCGGACGAAGCAAGAAAATTACATAAAAAACCGATTGCATATCTTGGTGGTGTTGCAGTTTTTATAGCAGTAATCGCAGGAATCATTACTAGTTATTTTTGGATTCAACAGCCACAAATCTACCAACCATTTCCAGTTGTCATAATAGTTGGTATGTTCGCGATTGGGTTAACTGGATTGGCAGATGACGTATTTGAATATTGGGACCCTTGGTGGAAAGTTGCAGGGCAGTTGGTGGCCGCTGCGGCGATGGCACAACAGGGGGTTGGAACTCGTGTTGCCGAGGGTTTTATGAGAGGTGTTCTGGGTATTCCTGAATCGGTATGCAACCACCCTTTGATAGAATCGGGATCACTTATGCCAGATCCGATAACGCTCACGTATATTACAGGTGTAATCATTATTCTTATTTTCATTCTTGGGGCGTGTAATGCAGCAAACCTACTTGATGGCTTGGATGGTCTGTTATCTGGAACAGTTGCTATAACATGCGTTGGACTGATTGCGATTAGTGTCATGATTGCATTGACTATGACTGTTCCAAACCTAGAAAGTATTAGAGATCACTTAAGCCAAAATAGTTTTTTATCTAATCGTGGAATGGGAATAACTTTAATTGGCGCGAACGTTGTTCTAGGTTTATCAGTACTCGGCGCAGTACTGGGATTTTTGGTTTACAACTTTAATCCTGCATCTATTTTCCTTGGGGATGCAGGAAGTTTGTTACTCGGTTATTTATGTATAGTTATGGTTTTGATGTTAGGAGAGCAAGGGTATACCTTTATTGTAGTCGCCGGATTAATCGTATTTGCGTTACCTATTTTAGATACTTGGTTAGCAATTATTCGAAGGAAATTAGCAGGGAAAGCAATGTCAGACGCTGATTCAAATCATATCCACCACATTATTAAGAGGAAATTAATCAGCGTTAAGAAAACAGTATTGTCTCTCTATGTAATATCGTTTGTTTTTTGTTTTTTAGGTGTTGCCCTTGCATGGGCTCATATTACGGGTGCAATTCGTGCCTGGGTTATATATCTTGTAGCATTAATAATTTTTGGCGGAATTAGTTTACTGTCACTTAAAGCAGCGCGACACCACGAACAATCATGTCGCTAGAAGTAACGAATATCTTATTCGTTTGTATGGGGAATATTTGCCGGAGCCCAGCAGCAGAATCCTTTTTTAGAAATGCAGTAATAAATCTGGGTGTAGAAGATCAATTTTTCATTGATTCCGCTGGGACAGGCGGGTGGCATGAGGGTAATCCACCAGACAAAAGAATGATGGCAGGAGCAAAAAAAGTTGGTCTGACAATTGACGGTTATGCAAGGAAGATTACTAAAGATGATTTATCCACATTTGATTGGATATTTTGTATGGATAAAGACAATTACGATGATGTGGTTGCGATGGGAGGAAATACGGAAAAAACGCGATTACTTTTGCCATTTGTTGGGCACACCGAAATTACGGAAGTGCCCGATCCATATTATGGAGGAGAAGAAGGATTCGACACGGTTATCTCGCTAGTAAATCAGGCAGTAGAAACGCTAGCAACCATGCTTAAGAAATGAATTGATAAAATACCGAGATGGTATACCAAACTGCAAAACGTTCTAATTGTGAAAGCACTCCATCGGACCCAACTGCAGTGGTTCTTTTGGCAGATGCATTTCAAGAAAGCGGAATTGAATATCTAGAAACGCTGGGATGCGTTGTTACTTGTGATCCTTCACTAAAAAACGAAGAACTTATCTTAGCAATAGAGAATGTTAATCCAGATATTCTGGTCGTTCGCTCAACCAAAGTTACGAAGGAAATGATGGAGTCCTCGGAGCGATTAAGTTTAATAATTCGCGCTGGAGCTGGGTATGACACAATTGATGTTAATGCTGCGTCTAGTCGCGGAATATCCATAGCAAATTGCCCAGGGAAAAATTCTATTGCGGTTGCTGAACTGGCATGGGGATTAATAGTAAGTTGCGACAGAAGAATTCCAGATCAGGCGGCTGATTTGCTCCAAGGAAAATGGAACAAGAAAGAATATTCCAAAGCATCTGGATTGTTCGGAAGAACAATCGGTGTCGTTGGAGTTGGTGGAATAGGTCTTGAAGTTATTCAACGAGCAAAAGCGTTTGGCATGAATGTTGTTGCTTGGTCAAGGAGTTTGACTGTTGAAAAGGCAGAGTCTCTGGGTGTCGATTACTGTGAAAGTTTGCAACATTTAGCGAAAATGTCGGACGTTGTTTCAGTTCATGTATCTTCAACTCCTGAGACAAAGAAACTTATTGGTAAGCAGTTTTTATCTTCAATGAAGAATAACGCAATTTTTATTAACACAAGCCGAGGGAAAGTGGTTGATGAAAAAGCCTTGGTTGAAGCAATCAATAACAAAGGTCTGAGAGTTGGGCTTGATGTGTTTGAAAGTGAACCAACTGCAGGCGACAACACTTTTTCATCAGAAATTGTTCAAAGTAAACACGTCTATGGGACTCATCACGTTGGAGCCTCTACAAACCAAGCGCAAGAATCAATAGCAACAGAAGTTGTGAGGATTATTACAAACTATATTGAACGTGGCAAAGTGCTTAATTGTGTTAATCAAGCAATTAATTCAACATCAAGAGCAATTCTCTCTGTGCGGCACAAAAATTTGCCTGGCGTTCTCTCTCATGTCTTTGAAGAATTAAGCAACGCAGGGGTGAATGTTGAAGAAATGGAAAATGTGTTGTATGAGGGTGGTTTAGCGGCATGTGCAAGAATCCAATTAAGTGCGACCCCGACTAGCGAACAAATCGATTTTATTAAAAATAATGAGAATATTTTTTCTGTAACCCTTACTGCATAAACTGTAGAAAGTACGAACATGAATACAACAACAGACCGAATCCTTAACTTTTCTGCAGGCCCAGCAACATTGCCAGAACCAGTTTTGATACAAGCCCAACATGATATTTGGAATATTAACAGCAGTGGCATTGGTGTTTGCGAACATAGTCATAGGGGACCTGTCTTTGATCAAGTAATCAATGAGGCAACAGAAAATTGTCGACTCGTTGGGAATATCCCAGAAGATTTTGAAATATTGTTCCTTCAAGGTGGCGCTACGTTACAGTTTGCAATGCTTGCGATGAATTTTCTTTGCGAGGGAAAGACAGCCAATTATCTAGATACTGGAGTTTGGGCCACAAAGGCTATCAAAGAAGCTAAGAAAATTGGAAATGTTCATGTTGCCTTTGATGGCTCTGGAACCAATTACGATCATTGCCCTTGCGATGATGAAATACAACTCGTTGATGATGCCGCGTATTTACATTACTGTTCAAATAATACAATTTATGGCACAAGGGCATCAAAAGTTCCTGCCTGCGATTCACCAGTCATTTGCGACATGAGTTCAGATATGTTTTCTCGCTCAATAGGCTGGAATGCGTTTGATATGGTGTATGCAGGTGCTCAAAAAAATCTTGGACCATCTGGTACCGTTTTAGTTGTCATTCGTAAATCAATGTTGGAAAAATGTTCAGACGAATTGCCCTTGATGCTTAATTACAATGCGATTGCGAAAAAGGGCTCGATGTTAAATACTCCACCGACATTTGGTATTTATTTGATGGGTGAAGTTTTTAAATGGATATTAGATTGTGGTGGTTTGCAAGGAGTAGAAGACCGTAACGAACGCAAGGCAGGCATGGTTTACAATGCCCTTGATTCCAATAATGATTTCTACACAACCTTCGCACGTGAATGCTGTCGTTCTCGAATGAATATTTCCTTTAAGACAAAATCTCCAGACCTTGACTCTTTGTTCCTTGAAGAATCATCAAAGTTGGGTATGTCAGGTTTGAAGGGGCACAGAAATCTAGGTGGATTGAGAGCATCTATCTACAACGCCTTCCCTGAGGAAGGTTGTGCTAGATTTGCCGAATTCTTAGAAACTTTTGCTTCCAATCATTAACTTAATTCATGTATAAATAGACCGCTTCGCAATTTTGGTTCAAACCAAGTTGATTTTGGTGGCATAATTAAATTAGCATCGGCTACCTCAAGAAGTTGCTCAATAGTTGTGTGATACATAGAGAATGCCACGGCAGCATTACCTTCATCAACACGTTTTTCTAACTCTTTGGTTCCTCGAATACCCCCGACAAAATCTATGCGAGTATCGCTACGTGGATCACCAATATCAAGCAACGGTGCTAAAACACGCTGCTGGAGCAAATCCACATCGAGGGATGCAATAGGATTGTCTACATCAATATCTGAGAATTTAAGAGAATGCCATCCATGCTTTTTACCAAGATAAATACAACAATTCCCCGAGGATGTCGGTGATGGATTGTCGGTTTTAGAAAGTGTTCCGATTTCAGCTAGTTTTAAAAGGAGTTCATCGACCGTGTTGCCGTTTAGGTCAAAAACTACTCTGTTGTACGGCAAAATATGTAATTGCGAGGACGGAAAAAGTACAGCGAGGAACCAATTGTATTCCTCTTCTCCATTATGCTTTGGATTATTCTTCGCGAGTTCTACAGCAGCTCTAGCAGCGCTAGCGCTTCTATGATGACCATCAGCAACATAGGCGAGATCAATTGATTTACATGCTTCTAGTAGTTCGCTTTCACATTCAACCCTCCAACCTGTATGTGTAACGCCATCTTCTGCAACAAAGTGGAACAATGGTCGTTTGTTCATTTCCTCATCAACGATGGCGTCAATATCCACGTGACCTCGGTAAGTAAGGAAAACAGGGCCTGAATTTGCATTGATTCCAAGGACATGATTAGTGCGGTCGTCTTCTTTTACTTGTCGTGTTTTTTCATGTTTCCGAATGACATTATTGTTGTAATCATCTACATGGCAACATGCAACAAGCCCAACTTGGTGATGTTTTCCCATGCATTGCCTATAAAGATAGATCGATGGGGTGGCGTCTTGCGTTAATGCACCAGACTGCTTCAGCGCTTCAAAATTCATTTTCGCTACCTGATAGACTCGTTCGTCGTAGGGAGAGCAGTCTTGCGGCAAATCAACTTCAGAACGAACAACACGAATGAAACTATCCCCATTGTATTTGGCTATGGACCTTGCTTCTTCTGAGTTAACTACATCGTAGGGTACAGAAGCAACCTTTGGCGCATCGCTCCTTGGCGGGTGTATTGCCTTAAAAGGACGGATTTGGAGTGGTTTCATGATGTTAATTATGTGCCCAATGTCAATTTAGGAAAGGTTTGTCGGTTACGTAACTACAACATCTTACTGGTTTTTATTTACCTTTACATAGAGCGATCATAATCCGAAGAAAGAGGGGTGATGAAGTAATGCCATCAGGAAGAGTATGGCAGAACAGCGACACATTCCCGCAGCTAGGATGGTAGCGGCACCCCGAGGTTCAAGATCGCCGTGATCTTGATCAAGTCAACCGAGCCCATTGCAATCTAACTGGTTGCTTATTAAGGGAGCAAACGTATGAACACAAACACTAGAACAAACACAAACATAATCCGACGGGGATTTACCTTAATTGAAATCCTGATTGTCGTCGTTATTCTGGGAATTCTTGCCGCTGTTGTAGTACCACAATTTACAAACGCAGCGGACGACGCGAACGATGCAGCGGTACGAAGTCAATTGCAAACACTCCGTGGACAAATTGAACTCTACAGAGCACAAAACTCAGCAGACCCCGATCTTATTGGTAGTGGATGGACCGAAATGATTGAAGGCGATTACTTGATGGCTTCGCCAAACAACCCCCTTACTTCATCATCTTCTGTTGCCGCAACAGCAGCCGTTGGTGTTGGTTGGGTATGGCGTGATAAGAGCGCTACTAACACAACCAAGGGTCTGTACGGGATAAACGCTGACGGAACCGAATTTAGCGAATAACCAATTAACTCCCTATCCCCTCGGGTAGATTACTTTCCAGCGGAGCACATGATGGAGGTCATGTGCTCCGCTGTTTGTATTGCGTAATCTTCGTCTCCCCGAACTATTAATTCTTGGTCCGATAAATCAAGAATGATGCTCTTCCTCATGACAATTCAATAGTTGACCTTTTGTTGGACACGTTATTGCCCGATGCAACCCAGTGACCCATACAGTGGTTCTCAAAGAATGATGAAGATTCAATCACAAATGCAGTTATCCGTTCACCGTAAGGGATGGACATTTATTGAGTTACTTACAACAGTAATAGTGCTGCTAGTCGCCACCTTTATTCTAATTCCCCACGCAACTTCAGGAGCTTCAAGTACAGGGCAATCCGCAACTCGTTTAGCGGTAACAGAAATACTCGCGGCACAGATGGACGCAGTTGCGCATCAAGAGTTTCGTCGCATTCATTTTTTTACAAATGGAACGGGATGGTGTACAGAAGTGTTGCAAAGTGATCAACTTTCAAATGCATACAATCCATCTACAGCTCAATATATGGAAGATGCAATTGAATCGCAGGGACAAGGCCAACAGTCATACATTGATTTCACTCAAGATAATCGCTTTAGAGACATATCAATTGTTTCGCCTATATTTGATGGGATGAACACAAGTGTAATTTTTGATCAAACGGGCGGAATCATCGCGCCAGACGGGTCTCCCAGTACAGGCGGTAGTTTTGAAATCCATAGTGGTAATTATCGATGGCAAATCCAGCTCGCTCCATTGACTGGCAAAGTAACAATTGTTCAACTAGGGGATGCGCCATGATTTCATTCCCATTTAAGAAGAAAAACAAAGGACACATTGGAATTGCCTTTCACGATGGTGGTGTTGTAATGGGACAGTGTGGTTGGACACACGGCCAATACCAACGCCCAACCGTCTTGCGTATGGAAAAAAATCCACGAGAAATTAGTGCACAAGAGTGGCAAAAGTTCATCCATAATTCACCAATTACAGGTATGGAATGTTCAATTTCACTTCCTGCAAGTATTGCACATCACCAAGTGTTGCGATTGCCAAACATGTCAAGTGATGAAATAAAAGAAGCAGCAGCCTGGGAAATGGCCGATCGTTTGGGTGTGGATCGGGCAACGTTGCAGATGGATGCGATACACATTGGTTCAGGTGGTGACGTATTGGCAATTGCAATCGAACAACCGACGCTATCAAATTTGTTAGATCCAATTTATGAGGCAGGACTGCAGCCATTGTTAATTGAACCACAATGCATTTCCGTTTCAAGAACCATGAGTTTGTTGCATCGAAGGCATAGTGACCAATCTACGGTTCGTTCAGTATTCGATTTTGGGATGAACGACTCCTGTTTCATGGTACTTGCCGGCGATTCATTGGTTTTCTATAAACATTTTGAATACTGCGGAAACACACTTATTGAATCGATTGCATCGCATACAGGTGTAACAAAAGTGCAAGCTATGAGGATGCTCGAAGATACTAGGGATGTAGAGCGTGGCGATGAAGTCTGCAAAGCAGTGCGTGATGCTACAAGAGCTATACACGAAACTATTGCTACCGATTTAATGAAGTGCATACGTCATTATGGAGTGACGAATCGTGGCCCATTATCTACGCAGTTAATAATTACTGGAAGTTCTGGTTGGAATGTTAACTTAGCAAATATACTTTCATCATCCTGCAATCAAGAAATTGTTAGTGATGTTCTGTGCAAACATATTAATCCGTTGCCGAAGGAAATTCTTGAAACAGCTGGATGGCAAGTTTCGCTTGGAGCAAGTCTGGCAGCATTACAACCGAACAAACACCGAAGAAATAGCGATCAATTAACGAAGGAGGCAGCGTGAATTTATTGCCAGAACAATATGTTGAAAGAAGTAAAAATAAAGCTCGCAGCAACCGAGTTGCGATTGCAATTATTACAACCCTGTGTGTAATTGCGGCTTTTGCAACGCACTCACGTCTTGCAATGAACTCTTCCGTTGAAACTCTTGTTCTAACGCAGGCGCATGCTAATAGTGCAATTGAATTGGAAGTAGATGCTACATCTCTGGAACTTCAGAAGGCGCGTTTGGAATCGTTCGTTAACAAGTATGAAAAAGAAAAAGTTATATTTCCCATGGGAAATTTAGTATCAACGATCTCGAACATGGTTCCCCAAGAGATGACATTAGAAGAAATGTCTCTTGATGTTATTCAAACAGAAATGGGTAATGGAATTAGTGGTCGTTTGACTGGTTTCGCTGAAAGCGACGAAAAAATAGCAGCGTTCGTCTCATCATTGCAAATTAAAGAGCCGTTTGCCGCAGTGAGCATGGATTTTAGCCGTTCAAGAACTATACGCGAAAAACGTGCACGAGGATTTAGAATCAGTTTCCATATTGATTTAGATAAACCATGGGATATCTCAAAGACCGTAGCTGTAGTTGGAGGTGAATAATGACCGCGACCAGAGAACTTTGGATGTTATTTGGGACTTTTGTTCTTTCAGTGCTTTTTGTATGTTTTTTCATTGTTCCCAATTATCAAAGCGCAGAACATGCTTCAACCGAATCGTCTTTATTAGAGGCAAGGATTCAGCAACTTGAATTGCGACAAGTTGAAGTTGAGAAGATGCGAGTTGATTTTCAAGAAATCAAACGTCAGGTCAAGGAAGAGTGTAAGTTGGTACCTTCTTCTCCTGATATGTCAAAGATAGTGCAAAATTTATCGCTTGAAGTTGATGGCCTGAAAGTGCTCGATCAAAGTTTCACTGCAGGAAGCACATCGCTCAAGGCGCCTGAATTTGGTTTTTCTGTCCAGCCACTTGCGGTGACCCTTCTCGCAGATTTTACTTCGATTTATTCTGTCATACAAAATGCCGAATCTATGAACCGTCTTGTAAAGGTCTCATCTATTAGATTAACTCGCAAGGAATCTGAACAGGATATTGCAGAACCATTGTTGGAAGCATCTATTGGTTTGCATGCAATGTATGACATACAGGAGGTTGAATAACATGAACAAGAAAATGAAAAGAACTTGGCAACGGCTAACATCTGATAAACGGCGTTTCGGACTTTTTTGTGGGTTACTATTTGTTGGTTTACTTCTTTGGGCAAGAATCATTGTTATTGCTCGCCCAGCAAGAACAGCGGTTGCTCAGCCAGTTATCGAATCCGAAGTCGTATCAATATTGGCATCCGATAAAGTTTTTATCCCCGTTGTGATGGAATCTGAACCAAATAAAAACCCTTTTTCTGTAAGCGCCATTACATTTCCGGAACAGAACCAATCGACCGATAATAACAGTGTTCAAGACCAGTCAACTGGAACAACTGTGAATCAAAACATTATTGCGTCGTTTGAACTAGAGGCGATTATGGGGAACTTGGCTATGATTAATGGTCAAGTTGTCAAAATAGGCGATACCGTTGGGCTTATTGATAGTAATAATCCACTTTATCTAGAAGTGGTAAATAGTCGTTCAGTCATCATTTCGGACGGAAACCACCGATATGAAATCTCTATAGCGCCCCCTCGCCGTTGATGGTTGTGGGTGCGCAGATGGAGACGTACCCGTGAAATACACATTCTATTTATTATTCATTCTTCTGTTCACAACCCCCTTATTAACTGCTCAAGAAACTAGTGAAGAGGTTGTGGTAGATGAGTTTGGTACTGTTGATCTTGTGGTCAATGAAACAGAGGTAGTGCAAGTACTTGAAATGCTTGCTATCCAAAGCCACAAGAACATTATTGCATCCAACAATGTTACAGGAGCGGTTTCGGCAAACCTCTATGATGTTACGTTCAACGAAGCCCTTGACGCGATTCTGCGAGTCAATGGTTTTGGTTATATAAAAGAGGGGAACTTCGTATACGTTTATACCTTAGAGGAACTTGACACAATAGAAAAAGCAAGGCGAAAAACGGAAAGTCGAATTTTTGAACTCCAATATTTATCTGCATCGGATGCTGATGAATTCGTTAAGCCGCTTCTTTCAGAAAATGGGAAGGCAGCGTTTAGGGGTGATATAGAGCCCGGTTATCAACCAAAATTGACTGATGGCGGAGGAGATGGGTATGCTTGGACAAGCAAACTCGTTATCAATGATTACCCTGACAATCTTGAAGCAATTGCATTACTGCTTGAAGACTTGGATACCCCCCCAGAGCAAGTGGTAGTCGAAGCAACGATTGTGCAAACCAGAGTTACTGAAGACAATGAATTTGGTGTAGATTTTGCTGCGTTATCTAATGTTCGTATTGGTGGTATAGCTGGTGGTCCACTAGCAGTTGCTCAAGATGTCATTAGTGGTACATTTGGAGATACAAATGTAGAGGGTGTATCCTCGGGTGTTGGTAACACCGATGTATCTCCATTTACTGGCGGGTTAAAGGCTGGAGTTATTAAAGATCACGTAGGAGCTTTTTTGAAAGTGCTCGATCAGGTTGTTGATACAACCGTGATGGCTCGGCCTCGTATAACCTGTTTGAACAGACAAAAAGCAGAGGTACTGATTGGAACAAGGGTTGGCTATCTCTCATCAACACAAACCGATACGAGTACAACACAAACTGTCGAGTTTCTTGATACGGGGATTCAACTTGTCTTCCGTCCCTTTATTTCACCTGATGGCATGATTCGAATGGAACTGCATCCTAATGTTTCCAGTGCGACACTTAGAACGGACGCTGGGCAATCGATTCCAGATGAAATTACTCAGCAACTAATGACGAATGTTCGCTGTAGAGATGGAGAAACAATTATTCTTGGCGGTTTGTTCAGAGAGGCAACAACAATCAGCCGGAATCAAGTTCCGTTTCTTGGGGATATTCCTGTAATCGGATCGGCCTTTCGTGGTCAAGACGATCAGGTCGAAAAAGAAGAAATCATATTTTTGTTAACACCCTCTATTTTGCCGGACGAAAGATTGTGGGAAACAGGGAGGGATTCTCTTCAAATTGTCGAATCAGTTCGGGTAGGCGCGCGCGCGGGGCTTCTTCCATTTAGTCGCGATCAAATTACCGCCAACTATAATCGGGACGCCTTAGATGCGTATCGAGTAGGAGATTTAGACAAGGCACTGTATTGGTCAAATCTATCGCTGGGAAATATGGCGACGCAACCAGAAATGATTCGATTACGTGAGCGTATTAATGATGAACAGGAGTCGGTTTGGGAGCGTGATTTGCTCCGTGAATTGATTCTTCGTGAACAAATGGCGCAAGCAGGCTACAAGGAGATTGAATGAATCGAATAATTGCAGTTATAGTTGTTTCAATTCTTGCAGGTTGTTCTGGACCAACGAAGTCAGGAAAGATTGCGCGTACTAATGCGCACCAACGAATGGATGCGGTAAACGCAGATCTTGCTGCCCAACAAGCAATGCAACAGTTTGAAGTTGGTCAATTAAAAACAGCAATAAATACTATTGATGCAGCGATTGAACGATTTGATAAAAATGCTTCGTACCATCTTTTACGTGGTCGAATATTAATTGAACAACATAAACTCGATGCAGCAAGCGTGGCATTATCTCGTTCGATTGAATTAAATCCAGAAGTTGCTGAACCATATTATTTTCTTGGTGTATTGCATCAGCGATGGTCAGAAGACGAAGAAGCATTGGCTTGTTACAAAAAAGCAATGAGTTGCGATAGAACGCACCCGCAATTTTTGCTTGCTACAGCGGAAACACATGTCGCGCTTGGTCAATTAAATGAAGCAATCACTTTACTTGAGAACGTTGGGAAAGAATTCCAACACCAGCCATCAATAACCTCATTGTTGGGACATATTCATTTGCGAAATGGGAATCCAAAAGAAGCGGCTAATTTTTTATCTGATTCGAGATTACTCGGGAATGATGATTCAGAAGTGTTGGTTTTATTGGCATCAGCACAATTTAATTCCGGTAATTACGCAGATTGTTTGCAGACAATTGCACAAATCCAAGAAAATGGCACATTGTCATCCGGTTTCCAACGCATCAAAGGAAAATGCCTCGCTGCAACTGGACGTAAAATACAGGGGCGGGATTTATGTTTGAAGGTAACAAGGCAAAAACCCGACGACGTTGGGGCTTGGATTGACCTTGGATTTATTGCGTGGGATATGGGTGACTATAAACGTTTGGCAACCTGTGGGAAGAAAATATCTGAATTAGCACCAAGCAATATGGAAGGACCCTTATTCGAAGGAATCGTTGCGATGCGGCATGGTGACACCATCCGCGGTGAACAATTATTAGCAAAAATTCAGTCCGATAACACCATCGATGGCATTGATTATTTATTGCGAGCGTATGAAAAAACAGCAAAAATAGCGGTCGAAACTGCAATTGTACCGAATATGACGCCAAAAACGGTCGAAGGTGTGGGTGAGGAACACTCCAATGGGCTAGACAAGGGAAGACAGCCAATTGTGGGTGTAACTCAAGAATCCTCCCTCGCGCCGTAGATACGATTGTCTGCCTTACTTGGGAGTAACCAAGCGTAAGGTGCACCGTGTTTACTGACCCAATTACAAGTTCAATCCTAATAGTGATAATTATCGTTACAGCAGTAGCGGTAACCTTTGCAATGAAGGGTAAGGCAAGGGAAGTAGCTGCAATTAATGCAATGCAGGTGGCCAAACAATATGCAGAAGAAGCAATAGGCGATCTTGATTCAGCAAAAATCAACGCTTGTATCGACCGAACACATCGGCGACAAGTTGAAGCAGTCTTTGATGTGTTGCGTGATGCGGTAATAGTTGTCGATGCGCATGGAGAGTGTTTGCATGTGAATGATGCTGCGGTTGGAATGCTTTCTGTTTCTTTAAATGATGCAGTTGGGAAACCAATATCTGAAGTAATTTCGGATCATCAACTTGTAGCAACTATTTCTGATGCTCGCAGCGGGCTACCGAAGGAAGGTCGACAGTACGAACAAGAGATTCATAACAATGACAACTGTGTTTCGTATGAAGTACATCTACAATCTGTTGGTCATAAAGATGAAGCGATGCACGCAGTCGTAACCGTTCTTCGCGATCTTTCAAAAGAACGTGAAATTGCTCGACTGAAGAGCGACTTTGTTTCAAAAGCAAGCCACGAATTGCGAACTCCACTTTCTTCCATTTCTGCGTATACAGAAATGCTCGTAGATGGTGACGCACAAGACGAAAAAACCCGCCAAGAGTTTTACAGTGTAATTTCTACGGAAACGCAACGCCTTCAACGCATGATTGACAATCTCTTAAATATTAGTCGAATCGAAGCGGGCTTGATGCACATTGATCGAGCAATGGTTGGTTTCCGTGAACTTGTTGAGCGTGCAGTGACAAATATGAGCCCACAAGCAGCCGAAAAGAAGTTGGAAATACACACGCAGATTGCAGACGTAGATTTGTCAGTACATGGTGACGGAGACATGCTCTACCAAGTCATTGTAAATCTCCTTTCTAACGCAATTAAATACACTCCAGACGGTGGTCGAATAACATTAGCAGCAGACACAGACAATCTTACTCGAAGTTTGCATTTCTCGGTTTCGGATACTGGTCTTGGTATCGCGCCAGATCAAACAGATAAAGTTTTTGATAAATTTTTCCGAGTAGAAAATTACCGACATGTTGCAAAGGGCACTGGTTTGGGATTGAACTTGTGCCAGCACATAATTGAAACATTACACGGTGGACAAATTGGGTTGGAATCAACTCTTGGTATGGGCTCTAAGTTTTGGTTTTCCATTCCTTCTGAACGAGGACAGCGAAAGGCAGCATGACAACAGCACACAATATTTTAATTGTTGATGATGAAGCACATATTTTGCAAGTACTTTCGTTGAAATTACGCAATTGCGGATACTCTGTAACGACAGCAGTTGATGGTGAAGACGCGTTGCATCAAGTGAAAGAAAATGCTCCAGACTTGATCATTACGGATGTCCAAATGCCGTACATGAATGGTCTTGAGTTAGCGAATGCATTGCACATAAATGCAACAACGACTCATATCCCAGTAGTCGTCCTTACCGCACGTGGGCACACGCTAGAAACAAGCGATACAGATATTCCGAATGTACGCAAGGTCTTGAGCAAGCCATTTAGCCCTAGAGGTATCGCTGAATTGTGCAGTCAACTGCTTGCAGATGTGCCATGCAACAATGCAGGAAAGAGAGACGTTGCGTGAATACAAGGAACTTTACATCAACAGCAGCTAACACAACTTCTCCATTGATGAAGTTGGTTCGTGATTCCGGAATGGTAGTTCTTTATTGTGATGCAAAAGGCAAACTTGTTGGGAATGACTCTAGTGATTGGCTTGTAAATCTTCTTGTTGCCTCCCCGCTTGTGCGGCTCGCAATCACATCTCATTGCGCCGCTTGGAATACTCAGGAAACTCCTCAGCCCGCGCAGGCCTTTCAAGGTGTTTGGCTTGTTCCTGTTCGTAAAACAAACATACGACGTGATGGTGGATTAGCAATTGGAGTCATTTTTTCAGACACTCTTTGTACAAGCGAGTATTTACACGCACTCTGCCAAGCGAGCGGTGCAGATACAACGGTTGTTCGAGATATGTTGCTATCACTTTCACCAGTTGCAACGCAAGATGTTGGGCGTATTGCTGCTATGTTCCAATTTGCCTGGAATTCGCAGGTAGTAAATAAGACAAACCAAACAACTATGGATTCGGTGGGTCAAGAACTTGCCGATTCATACGAAGAAATTAATTTGCTGTACACCATAACAGGGAGCATGCATTCGGTGAATCATCCAAAGCGGTTCGTCGAACTTGCATGCAATGAATTGTTGCAAACATTACCGTACGAATGGATTGGTGTACAACTTCGTATAGGCGATCGATTGCCGAGAATTGGCTGTGGTTTAGTTTATGCAGGAAATGCTCCAGATAATATCTCTTGCGAGGTTCAATCGATTACGAGTGATATTGGTAAATCTCCAATGGTTTCTAATGGCAATGACTTTGTGGAAAATGCTTTAGGGCAAGCAACGATTATTGAGCCAATCGTGAGCGATGGAAATGTAATTGGCGTTTTGGTTGCTGCAAATAAGCAGGGAAATGATTCAGAAGCATCTTCCGTAGATATTAAGTTACTCTCTGCAACTGCTGC
>CAYZEX010000020.1:0-15278 GCA_964477675.1 uncultured Isosphaeraceae bacterium | reverse complement strand
CTTCAGTCATCCAACGTTGGTCGCACTGGCGTTGGTGGAGGTGATGGCGTTGCACTTTTATCCCACCAGTTCACGTTCGCAGTTGGGTTGGTCGGCTGCGTTATATTCGTAAATGCAGGTACCTCCGATGGTCTTGCATGAAGGCGAACTGGAATTGTCGTTCCACTTCGACGCCTCCCCTTTTGTACGGTATGTACATTGCCATTTTGATCAACAATCCACTGTCCCGGTATCTGCCATTGTTGTTGAGGTTGCGATGGGTCATCGTCTTCAGTACCGTTCAAAACCTCACCACCGGTGACCGCGTTCCAAGAACCAGCAGAGGATTCCAACGCAAGATTGGCGTGGCGAGGGAATGAGGGAACTGCCATCTGGGAAGTATCCATAAGGTAAGTACTATTTTGGGTTGCATCGACAACTCGAAAAACAAAAATCGCAACGAGTATGCGTCCTTCATATCTGCGGAACATACACTCCCAGTAGTATTGCCCTTCTGGTCGCTCTGCAGGATCACCAGACCACATCGGGTACTGACGCTCACTAGCAAATATTCGTATTGTTGGCACATTGAGGCTTACAAATTGACCTTGATTTAAGTTATCTGCGTACCGAGTTCGATTGTATGGAATACCGGGTGGAACTGGATCCGATTCCAGTGAGTAATATTCAACAATCGGAGGACCTTCCCCTTCGATTCCCTCTGTTTCTGGAGTAGCAAAAATATCGATTGCCCCTCGCAGGGGAATAGTTAGTGGGTCAGAATCTTGACCATAGTCCATAGGAAAAACTGCTGGTCGCCGCCACATCCAATCTCCACAAATGGTCGGCCATAGATTAAAACCAGAATCGGTTCCAGTTAAACCACATAAGTCCGGTGACCACCCAGCATCAAAATCTTCTGCACCACCAAAATCTTCTCGGTCTAAACGAGAACGTAATAACGTCAGTGCATTTCGAGCAACAATAGGACCAAGCACATCGTCCCGTGTTTTCTGTTGCTGGGCGATACCTGCAGGAAAGAGCGTTGCAATACTGATAATACCAATACCTAAAATGAAGATTGCTAAAAGCAACTCAATCAGTGAAAAGCCCAAATAAGAACGTTGACGAATCATTTCAATTGTACCCCGCTATACCTATTGAATTGAATTCGTTCTGCATTCTCTTCGATATAGCCCGTGTAGGCAGCAATTCGATTTTCCCAGTCATCCCAATCGTTTGGTGAATGCAAAGTTCGAAACTCCTCTTCATCAAATATCGAAATAAATGGAACTGTCATAATGAAGGGTTCGCCACCAGGCCCCTTGAGCAAAACACCGTAAACCGATTCGGGGACACCACCATCAGGATCATCAATAACGGGGATTGCTGGGGGAGGATTCGTTAACCATCCAACATCCCAAGGGTCATCAGTATCAGGATTGCGGTCCATGTCCGGATCCCAGGTCTGCTCACCATCAATATTAAAATCTACCCATTGACGATCTGAACCTGTTTGCGAGTTTCGTGTCACGACTCGTCCCTCAGGGCTATAAAGAATGCCAGAAACACGACCAACGAGATGGGCTGCATTTGCCGATTGGACATTGGCAACATCGGGCAAGTATGTCGGTGTTAACCAATCATCATCCCCGGAACTTCCAGTACTTTGATAACTAGGCGCAGCAACGTTAATACCAACATCGAGTGATCTCGGCTGCAAACCCCGAATTGGAACATATCGATCGTAGGTCCATACGTCTCCATCACCCCTATCTGCATTCATCGAATCGCCATGCCATGCGGCTAACACAATATCTATTACTTGTTCAGTTTCGTTATTAATCAAGCGCGGAACAAATACAGCGATGACATAACGGTTCTTCTTAATCGCAATTGCGCGAGCGTTATCCAAAGCCGAAGTAACCGTATTAATTGCCGAAGACATTCGAAGATCGGCCGCAATGCCTCGGTACGCCATTGCAGATAAACCTGCGAGAATTGCCATGACAACCATCACAACAATCAACTCAACCAGCGTAAAGCCACCAAATCCTGAGGTTCGACTGCGACCTGCAAAATGAAATGACGTACGTGTCATTGAGCATTCTCCACAATAAATGGGTCGTATGAATATATGTTGTCGTGGGATGCTTCCCAAATTGCTCTACTAAGGTCATCGCCATCAACAGGACCACCATTAGCCTGAAAACGATATCCCCAAGTTCTGTCTGGTCCGGCTGAAACAAAGTATGGCATACGGTTCATGCAGGAACCAAGTCCATCCTCCGCTTGGTCACGAACAGTTTGATCACCACTTTCATCTTCTGCAAACATATCACCATTTGGGTAGACATCTGCAAAATACCGTCCGGGGAAGACGATTCCGATGGGCGTTCCCCATGCGTCAATTGGCTGCTTAGTATTATCCCGAAAAAAATCTGGCAAGATTTTTGAGAACAATTCGGTTGCACCCTCAGATTGCATAAACAATGTTACAACGTGTTGCATTCGCAATTCCATTGCTTGATTCATGTCTTCATTGGACACACCCGACCCGCCGAATCCAGGAGCAACAATTTCTTCACTATTGTCTCCGTTGTCATACCCTACGTTCACGTCATAGTTTCCGCCATCGACAGGTGCGTATCCTCTAAAGGTCATCGAACGACCAATTTCGATCTCATACTCTTGGAAAGCCATTGTTAAAAGTTTAAGGAGATCGTTCGTTTTACGGATTTCACTATTTCGCATGACGCTACTTGAAATACCCAACGTCAGGGCTGCGAGTAATGCGATAATACCTATGACGATAGTCATTTCAATGAGCGTAAAACCTGTACGGTTTGAGGTGTTGCGACGAATTAACATTATGGTCCTACCTCCACCAAGTTGTCAAAGTTCGTTTGATCGGTCGCATTTTCATCATCGTTATCCGGTTGACCTATGTAATCCGCACGAATATTCTGATTAAAAGATTGATCTGGGCCTGGCGAAAAATAGGCAAATTGCCCTATCTGTAATTTCAAAGTCGTTGAAGTATCACCGCTAGGTGAGTTTAATCCTTCCATAAAATCTGGAAGAGTGCCGTCAACCGCTTCATTTGTCTTAAACGTATACGGTCTTAAAACAAAATAATCACTTAACGTTGGACGGTCATACAGGGAACTTGGCGGGAAGGTTCGCGTAATTCCCATTTGCGGAGAAACAGAATTTGAAGGACTTGGATAGATTGGTCTGTAATATCGTATTGGGCTTCCCCACGAATCCACAATGACAAGCGGTGCTGTCAAATCGTAATCTGGGTCGCCCGGATAAAAGATTTTTATATGCCCAGTGACTGGATCAGTCATCGGTTCATCGGTTGAGGAATCAATTTTAATACGACCAAGCATCTGCTCGTTTTCAATTTCAAGATATGGACCATACAATCTTCCGCGTGTTGATGGCTCTCGGTCATCTAAATACCCTTCTCCAGGAGTATCTTGCTCTGTGTAAAAATCTGTTGCACGCCAAACGCCATCCAAACTCGGATGCCGAATACCAAACCTAGGCATTTCATCCTTCGATGCATCGCACTCATCTTGATCATCGTAATCAGAAGGTAGGCGCCCATACCCATCTTCAGCGCGGTCGCCATAACCAAGTAAAAATTCAGCAGGCGAAGTAAAAGAATACCACTCTTGAATTTCTTCTCTGTAATTTTCAATGTCTGCAGGAGGAAATGCGGGAAAAAAGTTTTGGTCGCCAGCGTTAGGGAAAAAATCAAGACCACGCTCTACATTCAAGACCGCTGGGTAATACCCAATGTCTGCTTTGAATCGAACCGTGGCGGCACTTAACGCTGACAAACGGGATTGTGTTTCCGCTACCTTCGCTGATGTTCGTGCTGAAACCAACGCCAGCGTAAGAACACCGACAAGAATAACAATGATTGAAATAGTTACGAGTAATTCAATCAAAGTAAAACCGCCTTGCGATGTTCTTCGTTCGTATTTCATCCAGCGTCCGAAACCGATTCAATCATTTTCACAAGTGGCAAAAAGAGTGCTAACACAATTGTACCTACTATGCCACCAAGAACAACGACAAGCATAGGTTCAAGCAAACTAAGTAATGCTGTGACTGCGACATCGACTTCTTCGTCGTAGTTATCAGCAACTTTCATCAACATGACATCCAAGTCACCCGTCTCTTCACCAACTTCAATCATGTTCACAACGATTGAATCACACACTTTTGCTTCACGCAATGGGTCCGCAACTGATTCGCCCTCACGAATAGAGTCATGTACACCATCTAGTGCTTTTTCATACACATGGTTACCAGAAGTATCACGAGTAATAAGTACCGCTTCAAGAATCGGAACACCAGCCGAAATCAACGTGCCGAGTGTTCGAGTAAAACGTGCAACCGAAGTTTTTTCTACAAGGTTGCCAAGTACAGGAACCTTCATCAGCACGATGTCAAATACCGCTCGACCTGCAGCCGTTTTACGCATGAGTTTGACAAAGAAGAAAATAAGAAATGGGGATACCGCCATCCATACCCAACCTGGAATTGCCTGTTCCCCATCCTCTGGAGTGCCCGCTACCCATAAACTCGCATCGATTAACCAGAGCGTTAACCCAGGAAGCGTAACGTCAAAATCATCAAAAATATCTTTAAACTTCGGAATCACAAAATACATGATGCCAGTCACAATGCCAACAGCAACAACAATAACGCAAATCGGATAAATCATCGCACCCTTGATTCGTGATTTCAACCGTTCGGCTTTCTCCATAAAACCAGCCAATCGTTGCAAAATAACATCGAGCACACCACCAATTTCACCTGCAGCAACCATTTTGGAATATAAACGGTCGAAAGCTTTGGGGTGTTTACTCATTGCATCTGACAAACTCGTACCTGACTCAACATCCTCAACAACATCCCCAAGAATGGATTTTAATTTTCCAGGTTTTTGTTGCTGTTCAAGAATTTGCAATGAACGAAGAAGAGGAAGACCCGCATCTTGAAGGGTGGAGAGTTGCCGCGTGAACTGGGTGAGCGTTTTTGTTTTCACGCCACCAATAGAAATGTTCAATCCGCCCTTCTTCTTTTTTGCCTTCTTCTTTTTTACTTCCTTTGCTTGTTTTTTCGAGTCACTCCCCTTTAACTTCTCCTCACGCACAGTCGTTGGGAAAAAACCATTTTGACGAATTGCTGCAATAGCCGCGTCGCTGGTATCAGCTTCGATTCGACCCTTCTCAGGTTTTCCTGCTGCGTTTAGGGCTTCATATAGATAGGTAGGCATTCGATACACTCCATCGTGTCCAATGGACACGCAGTTCATTAATCATCTAACATAGTTTCTCGGACAACTTCATCAATGGTTGTCTGTCCATCGTAAATAGCAAGTAAGCCACTTTCACGTAGACTCCGCATGCCTCGTTTCTGGGCTTCAACTCGCAAGACTGCCGTCGACGCTTGGGATAAAACAAGTTCGCGGAGCGAATCATCAAATTCCATAATTTCAAATAATGCAAGTCGCCCACGGTAACCGCTATTGTTGCATGTACTACAACCTTTTCCACGGAAGAAAGTTCGATCAGCAACGTCCTCTTGTCGTAATTTAAGTTCAAGCAATTCATCCGATGATGGCTTATATTCTTCCTTACAACTATTACAAATCCGACGCACCAGTCTCTGCGCCACGATTGCCTCAACGGTCGCTGTGATTAAAAAGGATTCGACGCCAAGGTCAACGAGCCGAAGAATTGTTGAAGGAGCGTCATTGGTATGAACCGTTGTAAAAACTAAGTGACCAGTCAGAGATGCTTGCACAGCAATTTGTGCAGTTTCCAAGTCACGAATTTCACCAACAAGAATTACGTCAGGGTCTTGACGTAAAAAAGACCTAAGCAAACTAGCGAATGTTAACTCTTGATCCGTATTCACTTGACACTGAATCAAGCCATCTATGTCATACTCCACTGGATCTTCTGCTGTTAGTATTTTAGTTTCGGGATTATTCAACTCAGTAAGTGCCGAATACAACGTTGTCGTTTTGCCTGAACCAGTCGGACCTGTCACCACGACAATTCCATTTGGTCGTTTAATGATATCTGACATTTTTTCATAGTCAGATGTTCGAAGACCAATCTTGTCCATACTTAATTGAACATTTGATCTGTCAAGCACACGCATAACAACTGATTCGCCAAACATTGTTGGCAAAATGGAAACACGTAAATCAACTGGGGAGCCAGAAACTGTTAATTCAATACGCCCATCTTGGGGCAAGCGACGTTCAGAGATGTCGAGATTAGCCATAATCTTGATTCGAGAGACAATCGGCATTGACAAATGCATTGGCGGTGGAACCATTTCATACAAGACACCATCAATTCTATATCGCATCTTGAATTCTTCTTCAAATGGTTCAAAATGAATGTCAGATGCTTTATCCTTAATCGCTTGCAGGAGGACAAGATTAATTAACCGCACTATTTTATTGTCAGAGGCAGCAGAGGCAAGTTTAGATAAATCTGCTGCATCACCATCACCAGTGAACCCGTCAAAATCTTCTTCATCGAGACTCGACATCATATCGGCCATAGACTGTCCACCCGAAGAGTATCGTTGCTTCAAAATGTCATCTACTTGTTCAGGAGGAGCAACAACCGCAGTAACTTTAAAACCCATCAAAAGTCGCAGGTCATCCACCGCCCTGAAATTATCTGGCGACTTTAAAGCAATGGTCAATATTTTTGAATCCTCGTCATAATCAACCGGTACAATTTGATACGTTGTAGCACTCTCAACTGGAAGGGTGTCAAACGCAATTTGGGGGATAGATTCTATGTCGAGTTCTTGCCATAACAGTCCCGCTTGCCCAGCGAGGGCTTGTTGGATATCCAATTGTTGGATGAGCCCCATCTCAACCATCACTTCACCAATTTTTTTATTGTCGCCTTTTTTACGTGCAACTTTCTGCACTGAGAGAGCTTCATGGACTTGGTCGCGATTCACTTTGCCAAGTTTCGTAAGTACACGCCCAAATCGTCGACCCTTCAATTGGGAAGGGTCTAGCATTTTTTTCGACTTTGTTGATTGCTTTGCCATACTACGTTACTCCAAAGTATTTACAGCCAATACCCTTCTGACAAGGTGCAGAATAGGGCTTTTTGCATTCGCCACCCAGATTATTCGCTATTTTAACATAATAACATACCTTTTATCATTAAATCGGGGGGTACATTTAAGCATCAGATTGTTCATCTAGTTCAGGTCGCCCAACCTTACCACCTGCATTATGGACTTTCTGCGTTAGTGAATTAGAATCTCGCCCTTTGTCAATCATTTCATCTGCATCAATCCATCCACGATCATAGAGCCTCCAAAGGTGGTCATCGAGCAGTTGCATGCCAAATTTCTTACCCGTTTGAATTGAGGAATCGATACGGAATGTTTTGTTCTCACGAATTAGGTTCGCAATCGCTGGGGTAACAACGAGAAACTCATACGCCGCAACACGGCCGGCCTTATCAATCCTCCGCAAGAGAACCTGAGAAAGAACAGAGATGAGTGCCGTTGACAATTGCACCCGAACCTGTTCTTGCTGATTCGTTGGGAAGGCATCAATAATACGGTTAATGGTTCCGGAAGCACCAGTTGTATGCAAGGTTGCGAAGACCAAGTGACCTGTTTCTGCAGCCTGAATAGCTGCCTCGATTGTCTCCAAGTCACGCATTTCACCAACAAGAATAACATCAGGATCAGCACGCAAAACACGACGCAGCGCTTCAGAGAAACTCGGTACATCATTCCCAACTTCACGCTGGTTTACAATTGATTTTTTGTGGTAATGGTAATACTCGATGGGGTCTTCAACTGTAACGATATGACGTTCTAAGTTTGTGTTGACATAGTCAATCATCGTTGCCAAAGAAGTGGTTTTTCCTGAACCAGTTGGTCCTGTCACAATAAATAAACCACGAGGACGCCGAATAAGATCTTTTAATATTGGAGGCAATCCGATTTCTTCAAACGTAAGAAGTTCATTTGGAATGAGACGTAATACAAGCGTAACATCACCCCGTTGCCTAAAAATTGCGACACGAAATCTCGCCTCAGTTCCAAAAGCAAAACCAAAGTCACAACTGCCTTCTTCCTGTAACTCTTGTTGTGCCTTCTCTGGAGTAATTTGCTTCATCAGGGCAACGCAATCGTCGCCATCAAGCACCTTAGTGTCTAAATTTTTCAATCCACCATGCAAACGGAGGGTTGGCTTCCGACCAACAGTCAAGTGTAGGTCAGAAGCGCCAGTGCGAACTACGGTGTCTAATAATCTGTCTATTTGTATCGTGGACATAGGTAATTAATGTGATCTATTAAATATCAACATTTCCTTCCAATAGTGCATCTGCCTGCGCGAATCTAGCGATTTCTTCAGGGGTCGTCTCGCCGCGTAAAATTTTAATTTTTCCATCCTGAACAAGTGTTCGCATTCCAGAACGAATACTCGCTTGGCGAATTTGTCCAAGCGGAGCGCGATTGAACGCTAACTCTCGAATTTCATTATTCATCACCATCATCTCAAAGATCGCTTTACGACCTCGATATCCAAGCCCCCCACACTTACTGCAACCAACTGCCGTGCAAACCTCGTTCGCTCTCGCTTCTTCTTCAGTAATACCAACTATTCTCAAAAACTTTGGGTCAGGAGCATCATCTTTTGTTTTGCAATCAGGACACAATAAACGAATAAGCCGTTGCGCCATTATTGCTTGGATGGAACTTGCAACAAGATATGGCTTAACACCCATGTCAATCAAACGAGTTATTGCAGAAGGCGCATCGTTTGTGTGCAACGTTGAAAAAACTAAGTGCCCTGTAAGCGCGGCTTGAATTGCTATATCTGCAACCTCGCGATCACGAATTTCACCAACAAGAATTACATTTGGCGCTTGTCGCAACATCGCACGCAAAATAGAGGAGAAAGTAAGACCAATGGAGTCACGAACTTGACATTGGTTAATTCCTGCAAAACTATATTCAATCGGGTCTTCCGCAGTAATAATTTTCTTGTCTGGTCGATTCAAAACATCAAGAGCAGAATACAAAGTGGTTGTTTTGCCCGAACCAGTTGGACCAGTCACAAGCAGAATGCCGTTTGGTCTTCGGATGAGTTTCATGAAAACATCGTAATTCTCTTGTTCAAAGCCAATATTACGCAAACCAATACGAACAGAATCTGGGCGTAAAATCCGCAACACAACAGACTCGCCATGGTATGCAGGACAAACGCTAACACGGAAGTCGATTTGGTCATTATCAACAGCCATCTTGATTCGTCCATCTTGTGGAATTCGTTTCTCTGCAATATTAACGCCTGCCATTAGTTTCAATCTTGCGAGGATTGCAGGTTGCATTCGCTTTGGCAAGTTATCGCGTATGTGACATACTCCATCGATTCGATACCGTAATATTACCCTGTCCTCCATCGGCTCAATATGAATATCAGAAGTTCGGTTACGAACAGCTTCGGTGATGAATCGGGCAACCAATTTCACAATTGGTGCTTGTTCATCATCAACGTCAATTGAGGAATCAATCGATTTGTCGACGGACTTATCAACCGAAACATCAACTGAATCGGTGATAAGAGATGTATCTGAAATAACGTTACCTTGAGTACCCGTTTCTTTCGCAATGTACTCCTTAATTGCATGTTTTGTAGAAAGAACAGGTTCAATCTCACAATTCAACCGAAATCGAAGTAAGTCGAGCAACTCAAGATTCATTGGGTCATGAATAATTAATTGCAACTTATCGTTTTTCTTCCCTAGAGGGATGATGGTATGTTTTTGAATAATGTCTTTTGGAATAAGATCCATGTCTGGTCTTGACTCACCTTCAGATCCATCCAACTTAATAAATTCCATACCGGCTTGCTCTGCGAGTGCTAGAGTAATGACCTCGTCGTTGCAAATACCTTGCTCAATCAAGACATCGCCAACCTTTTTGGTCGTTCCAGAGACCGCTTCAAGAGCAGAAGCAAGTTGATCTTCTGTTACATGACCATCGCCTACGAGGATTTCACCTATTTTTCGTCTGAGTTTTCGTGCCATAAGATATGAAGTGGTACTACCACCTTGTATACATAGTATCATCGTCAGAGCAGACTTCAGCCAATCTGAGCATCTTTTCTATAAATGACTACCAACCAACCAACTAGAATACTCATCACAGCAGGTGCTACCAATGAGCACATCGACAGGGTTCGGTACCTTGGAAACCGTTCTTCTGGAAAACTTGGTGCACTTATGGCGTTTGCTGCTGCTACCCAAGGACACGAAGTAACCTTGCTACATGGGCAACAAGCCGTCACTCCAGCCTGCCATCCACGGCTCAGTGCTATTTCATTCTCGTCTACTCGAGATCTAACAGCCAAACTCAACGAGCTCTGGCCATCGCATGCTGTTCTAATTATGGCTGCTGCTGTTTCTGATTACACTCCAAGAGGTGGACAAATTGATGGAAAACTCAAAAGAGGTAGCGGTGCAACCTTGGAACTCGTTCCAACAACTGACATCGTTGGAACATTGGCAAATACATCGCGTGAAGATCAAAAAATCATCGCGTTTGCACTTGAAGAGTCATGCAAGTTGGAAATTTCTGCAAAAGATAAACTCGCGCGCAAACAAGTGGACGCAATCGTTGCGAATCCACTTGAAACGATGGATGCCGACTCTATTACTGCAAACATATTTCGAAAAGATGGGAGTTCCATATCTCCAGAAGAAACACTCTCAAAAGCAGCATTTTCCAAATGGCTCATTGAAAATCTCAATACCATTTTGTATCCAACATCTTCTGCCGTCTAGCGTGTATTCTGTCGACTTTTATAATGTATTACACCAAACAAAAAAACTCTAAACTAATAGTTTCCGCTTGCTTTATTGCAGCAGTCGCTATCGCCCTCTGGTTGGGATTCTGGCTAGCAGGGCACCATAAAACAGATGGTTCACACGATGTTCATATGCCTGACTACTGGTACATCGGCATCCTTCCATTTATTGCAATCCTAGGCTCAATAGCATTACTGCCTCTTTTGAACAAAACAAGACACTGGTGGGAAAGCAATGTGAATCGATTTTTCGTTTCGATGGTTTGCTCTGTTGCGACGATTGTATATATGCTCTTTACGTCTGGTGGCAATTCAATTGGACCAATGCTTGACCACGCAATTATGAAGGATTTTATTCCGTTCATTATTTTGCTCTTCAGTTTGTACGTTATTAGTGGTGGCATTTATCTAAGTGGTGACTTAGCCGCTTCACCAAAAATAAATGTTTTGTTTCTTGGGGTAGGTGCAGGGATAGCCAGTTTCATCGGCACAACCGGTGCCAGCATGTTGTTGATTCGACCCCTGTTAAAAACGAACTCTCAACGAAAATACAAGGTACATACTGTTGTTGTTTTCATATTCTTGGTGAGTAATATTGGCGGCACACTCCTACCAATTGGTGACCCGCCTCTCTTCCTTGGATATTTACGAGGCGTTCCATTTACGTGGACATTGGGTCTTTGGCCAATGTGGGCAACTGCGTGCAGTATTTTGCTAGTAATGTATTTCATTTGGGATTCAATTCTCTATAAAAAGGAATCAATAAAAGACAATCGCATTGATAAAACTGAACTGCAACCACTACGACTCCAAGGTGGAATAAATTTCATTTGGATTGCAGGAATTGTTGCAACTGCTGCACTCATTGATAGTGCAAAACCACTCATTGGAACAGACTGGACACCATTCCCCTACTGCCGAGAAGTCGTAATGCTATTCTTCGTAGTTCTTTCTTTAAAATCCACTTCTAAAATTATTCATAAAGCAAATAACTTTACCTACGAAGCAATTTTGGAAGTTGGCGCATTGTTCTCTGGCATCTTCATTGCAATGCAGGTTCCACTTGCTGTTCTTGAAGCGAGTGGCAAATCTATTACTGAAACGATGAACCAACCGTGGCAATTCTTCTGGTCCACTGGAACGCTTTCTAGTTTTCTTGACAACGCGCCAACGTATGTCGTCTTTTTCAAACTTTCGCAATCACTTCCCGAGGGTGAAATGTTAGCCGTCAATCACGGCAGTGTTCCAATTATATTGCTCATTGCAATAAGTCTGGGCTCGGTCTTTATGGGCGCAATGACGTATATTGGAAACGGACCAAACTTTATGGTAAAAGCCATAGCTGAACAAGAAGGCATTGAAATGCCTTCCTTCTTTGGGTACATGTTCAAGTACAGTATCCCTGTATTGATTCCAGTGTTTATAGTAATTACGATTTTCTTCTTGCTGTAAGGAGCAGATAGCAATGATCAAACGAATTCTTGTCGCGCTTAGTGGTACACCATGCACCAAATCGGCCATTTCGCATGGAGTTGAATTAGCAAAAAAACACGATGCCGTACTTACCGGTGTCACAGTTATTGACCCTGACCGACTTCAAGACGTTGGACCAATTCCTATTGGTGGTGCAGCAGCTGCACATGAACTTGCTGAACACAGAATGCACATGGCAGAAGAACATATCGAAGAAGCCATTGGGCAATTTGAAACTGCTTGTGGTAACGAGGGAGTAACAAACCGTGTGTTGCGGGAATGCGGAGACAGCGCGCAACGATTACTTGCCGACTGGAGATACCATGATTTGACTGTTATTGGCTTACGTGGATTGTTTGAATATGGCGTGCTTCACGACCACGGACATCTCGCACTAGATGTCATCGGCGCGGGGTTACGACCACTTCTTGCGGTTTCAGAAGAACACCGACCAATTCACAGTGCGATGGTGGCTTATGATGGTTCTCCTCTTGCAGCACGAGCGATGAAGTCATTCTGTATGTTGAGCATTTGGAAACCTATGCCGACAACTGTAACCTGTTTTATTGGACAAGATGGCAACCCAGATGAGTTACTCAACGATGCAATATCGTACTTAGAAGCACATTCTTTCCCTGCAACACCGATGCGGGTAGAAACTAAACCTCGCAATACAATTTTGAAGGTAATGGAAGAGTGCGAGGCAGATTTGCTCGTTATGGGTGCTGCAAAACGCACGCGGATTGGAAGAAAACTTCTTGGCGACACAGCACGTTTTGCGTTAGAAAATTCCAACCGCCCCATCTTCTTACACCACTAACGGTACAATTGCATTGTGATTACAGTTAATGGCGAAAACATTCAAACGAGTTCCATGGAACTGAACGATTTGTTGGTTCAGATGAATCTTTCTGACCAGTTATGCGCTGTTGAAGTGAACAAAGAACTTGTACCGCACAAAGAGAGAAATACATTTGTACTACAAGAAGGTGATCGTGTTGAAATCGTCACTCTTGTAGGTGGAGGATAAAGAAATGACAACTATGACAACAAATGAAATTCCTTCTCTACAGTTAGGTGACATCACACTCTCAAGTCGACTGGTCGTTGGAACCGGTAAATATACCGATTATGAAACAATGCAAACTGCCCTTGATACTAGTGGATGCTCTGCTGTTACAGTTGCTGTTCGTAGAGAACGGCTTGTTGATGACCAAGGTCGTTCGATTTTAGATTTCATCGACACGGATAAGTACACCATTCTTCCCAATACTGCTGGCTGTTTTACTGCAAATGATGCTGTTCGAGTTGCTAGACTTGGGAGAGATATTCTTGAACAATTAGGAAACGCGGGTAGCAGTTGGGTAAAACTTGAAGTCCTTGGAGACAAAACTACCTTGCTACCTGACCCAGTTGGAACGCTAGAGGCATGCAAAGAACTTGTTTCGGATGGTTTTTCCGTAATGTGCTATTCGAGTGATGACCCAATCATGGCCACTCGTATTCGTGATGCTGGTGCAACGTGCGTCATGCCAGCTGGAAGTCCTATTGGGACTGGTAGAGGTGTAGCAAATCCTTGCGCACTTAAACTCTGTTTAGATCTACTTAAAAAACCTGAACATGGGGGCGATCCTGCATATCCCGTAATCATTGATGCTGGTGTTGGTACACCTAGTGATGTCACAGTTGCGATGGAACTCGGCGCTGATGGAGTTCTTCTCAACACTGGCATTGCACATGCTAATGATCCTATTCAAATGGCTCGTGCTATGCGACTTGCTTGCGACGCTGGCTACTTCGGCTATCGTTCTGGCCGCATCCCTCGAAAACTCCATGCTACCGCCTCTTCACCTTGGGACGGCACCATCGCCGGCGAATAACCTCCCCCCTAATTACCTCCGAGGTAATTAAGCACTGCTAAATCGGCTAATCACCTCGGAGGTAATTAAGGCAGGTATGAAGCGCTTATTACCTCAGAGGTGATTTATTTAATTTAAAAGAATAAAGGTAGCTTCAATGGGATTCATACATATTCCGTGCGATACTTACCAGATGTCAAAACCACGCCCAGATTTCTCAGGACACGTTGTTCACGCAATGAACAGAAGAGTAGACCGCCAAACATTGTTCTTTTCAGATGATGATTACGAGTTATTTAGGAGCCTTTTAGGGGAAGCGGTTCATAAGTTTGACATGAGAATCCTTGAGTGGGTGATTATGCCTAACCATTGGCACATGTTAGTTTGGCCCGAGGAAAAAGAACAACTTTCGAATTTCATGCAGTGGCTACTTAGTGTTCACGCAAAGCTGTGGCGTGAGTCCAACGACACCACCGGCTTAGGAGCAGTGTATCAATCACGGTATAAAGCATTTCCCGTAAAACCTGGATTTCACGTAAACCAACTAAGAAATTATCTTGCTATGAATCCTGTCAAAGCCAATCTTGTGCGGAGTCCATTTGATTGGATGTGGGGTTCTGCAAAACGTGCGAATTATGAATCTATGATTTCAACTATACCACTGTCTAATGGACCAGGGTCCTATCCTGAGAACCTGAAAGAGTTATTATCCACACCACAAGATTTAACTGAATACCAAATACAACAACTCAATGATTCTCTTAAAAAGGGTGTTCCCCTCGGTGATGATCAATGGATATCTAAAATGATCAAGAATCATTACGACGAAGATCCTACACAAGGCCCTGGACACCCAAAAATAATATGACTTCGGTCTTCAAATTACCTCCGAGGAGATTCTTACTAGAAACATCCCCTAATTACCTCCGAGGTAATAAGGGGGGGCTAGTGGTCGACGCGGATACCTAGGTGCGGAGATACATCGGCTACTCGGGAAGCAACTTCTTCTGAAGTTGATGCTTCAAGGTTAAGCCGCAATAACGGCTCAGTGTTGCTCGCACGAACGTTGC
>CAYZEX010000019.1:0-16075 GCA_964477675.1 uncultured Isosphaeraceae bacterium | reverse complement strand
GCGCTGATACCACGACTTGGCAAGCATTGTTGAGTTGGAATGTTCTTGGTTCGGTGCTTTTATCCTCTACTGCAGTAGTAATGGATTGAATAACCTCAAACGTTCCACAATCTCCAACGGCTTGTTGAATGGTCGCATTGATGATGGGGCTTGGCAGTTCTGCTAATTCTGTGCGGTTCCACTGGGTACCTGATGGCACTGATGATTCAAATGAATCCGCTGCCGCATGTAAAATAGTTGATGCGTTGGAAGCGTGTTTATCTGCAGCAGGCCATAAATCTCGGATGATGGGAATGACATCATTGCGAAGTCGACCACGTGGTGTTGCAGAGTTCTCGTTAGTTGGATCTTTACACCATGTTACCTTTGCTAAGGTACAAATCTTTTCAAGTTCATTTTTTTCGACATGCAACAGTGGGCGCTGCAATTCAATGCCTTCTGCTAGTGGTCGAACAGTCGCAATACCGGAGAGTTTACGAAGTCCACCTCCACGGCAAAGAGCCATGAGCATTGTTTCAAGTTGATCCTCAGCGTGATGTGCAACAGCAACGATTCCTGAACCGGTCTCCCTAGCAACCTCTGTAAGTGCTTCATACCTAACTTTTCTAGCTCCAGCAGCAATACTGCCATTAATAGGGGCAACATGCACATGTTTGGAGATACAACGAATTCCAAGTTGTTCACAAAGTAGTTCGACTAAACGTTGTTCTTCGTTTGCATCATGCCTTAGACCGTGATTAACATGTGCTGCAACAATGTTGAATTGTGCTGATTCCTGCATTGCAGCAGAACAACTCAATAGAAGCAGAGCTATCGAATCAGCACCTCCACTAACACCAATAACAGCATCTGAATCTCTTAAAGTTTTCCGAACGTTTGCAACAAGTTTATGTCTTCGAATTGCAAGTGGAATCGCTTCTTTCTTCATGTGTTTGCAGGTACAGCGTTTGGCAGAAGTACTTTCAGCCCATTCATGTAGGGTTGCAGACATTCTGGAACTCTTACTGTACCATCCTCTTGCTGATACATTTCAAGTAATGGAATCAAAATTCTTGGACTTGCGAGTACGGTATTGTTGAGTGAATGAGCGAAAACGGTGTTCCCATTCTCGTCGCGATACCGCATGTTTAATCGTCTGCATTGGTAATCGTAAAGCCGAGATGCTGAGTGTGTTTCGCCCCAGTCTCCAGTGGGGTTACTATTTACATCGAGTTCACCTCGCCCTGGCATCCAACACTCAATGTCAATCATGTCTGCGTTTTTAGAACCTAAATCTGCGGTGCAACACTGCAACAATCTATAAGGAAGCTGTAGTCTTTGAAGTAGTTCTTCAACAATATCTAACATGGATTTATGCCATTTACGGCTTTCTTCTTCATCCGCTTTGCATATAACTACTTGTTCAACCTTGTCAAATTGGTGAATGCGGTATAGGCCAGCGGTGTCACGACCTGCGGCACCAGCCTCACGCCTGAAGCAAGTAGAAACAGTTGCCATTTTGATTGGTAGTTGATTGCCATCGAGTATTTCGTCGGTGTGCATCCCCATCAATCCAACCTCGCCTGTTCCTGCGAGGAACAAATCGTGACCAGCACCACGTTGCGATTCTTCGATGTGATACGCTTGATCGCGGCCGGATGGAAAGAAACCAGTTCCAACCATACACTCTTCGCGCAAAATTACTGGAACAGACATTGGTGTGAAACCATGTTCATTTGTGATGAGATCGAAAGCAAAGCGCAGTATTGCTTGATGTAATCGCATTCCATTGCCAGTTAGCATGTAGTGCCTTGTGCCTGCCATTTTTACACCACGCTCAAAATCAGCGAGTTCTAACTCTTTTACGAGTTCAAGATGTGATTTTGGTTCAAAGCCACGGTTCTCGGAGAATGATCTAGAGAGATCAAAGTCATCTGGAGCCCAAGTTCTCAACTGAACGTTATCTTCAGCACTTTTTCCTTTAGGTACGTCATCATCTGGCGGTTGAGGAATTTGTAATAAGAGTGTTCTCCATAGGGGTTCAATTTCCGCAATAGAATTATCTAATCGTTGAATTTCATTTTTAAGTGCGCTTGGTTTACTTTCCAGTTCAGCAAGTTGTGATTCTATTTCAGCGCGTTGTTCTTCATTGGCACTTTTAAGTTGTCCCTGGAGTTTTCCAATCTTTGGACCGATTTCCTTTGATATCTTTTTTTGTTCTGCACGATGTTCTTCTCGTTGCCTCGTAAACAATCTTCGTTGTTCATCTAAATCAAGGAGTGCAGTGATATCCACAGAAATGTTTTTCTCTGCAGCGCCATCAATAAACCGTTGTGGGTTTTCTCTTAGTTGTTTGATATCAATCATTGTTTGCTTTTTCTTGAAGTTCTGGATGAGCTGCCCAGTGAAGTTTATCAACTAATGTGTTCCAGTATGAACAAGCAGGATTTAATACAATCGAAAGAGATTGCTTTGCTTGTTCAACTTGCATTTTCATGCCTTGTTTCATAGTGCAATGGACTTCTCCGTCGATGACGAGAGAGGTACCTTCATTGGCCTGTAATACTTCAATGGTGACCTGCGCCTTTCCATCTAGCACAATTGGTCGCACAGCGAGAGAATGCGCTGCAATTGGAGTGAGGATAAAGGCGTTTGTTGAGGGATCGACTATCGGCCCACCCACCGAAGCGTTGTGTGCAGTTGAGCCAGTTGGGGTTGCAATAATTATTCCATCTCCACGAAGCGTTGGCGCTGGAACACCATCAATTAATAACCCGAGTTCTAGCATCCGAAATGGCGCACCCGCAGCAATCATTGCCTCATTCATTGCAATCATTGGTTCACGATGATCAACAGTGATGCTCAATAGCTTTGCATCAAGCACTTGGGGCGGACAACTAAAAATTTCTTGTTGATGCTCGATAAGAGAATGAACATCGAATCGAGCAAGGAATCCAAGTCGACCACTGTTTACACCGATGAGTGGGATACCATGCTGTGAAAGCATACGTCCATGTTTAATCAGTGTGCCGTCTCCCCCAATTGCAATCGCTAAGGAGGCATCTTTACTTTCTTCAGGTAAAAAAACAACGGTCCCATCGAGACTTGACTGAAGTTTTGTTGCAATTGAGTAAACGTCTGCGTTGCTTCGATCGGCAAGTAGGATGACAGGACATGGTGCCATAGTGAGGTATTGTAACCGCTTTACTCATTGGTTCTTTGGTGTATGATTCCGAAACATCCTCGTTAGCCCTTGTTTCGATAGACCCAAGGTCAGTAATCTTCTGGGACCCCGTTTTGATGCAGTAGACCTACCCCATATTTATCCAACTAATCCCTTAGTCAAACGCATAAAGGCAGTTTCAAGATTTATATGTTCACCCTGCATCGAAGTGATTCGAAATCCTTGAGCAATCAATCGATTAGGGATTTCAGATTGGTCTAGAGAAGAGGAAGAATCGATTGTGATGTCGATTCTAGTTTGACCGTTGTTATTTACAACATCGACTGTGCGGATGCCATCAACAGTTCTTAACAAAGTTGCGGCATCTTCGCATCGTTCTGTTACTTCAATATGAATAATCTGTCCAACTTTTGCTTTGGCTAGAATGTCATCAACCTTGCCAGAGAACAGTAATTTGCCTTGTTCAATAATGCCAACGCTTGTACATAATTCAGCAAGTTCGTGCAAAATGTGTGAGCTTATTAAAACCGTTTTTCCCATACGGTGTAGTTCTTTTAGAAGTTCACGAATCTCGATACGAGCACGGGGATCAAGTCCGGATGCCGGTTCATCAAGGAGTAAAACCTTTGGGTCATGGAGTAGTACGCGTGCTATCGATAATCGCTGGCTCATGCCACGACTGAGCCCAGCAACTTGAGCGTTAACTTTGTAATTGAGTTCTGTAAGTTCAAGAACGTCACCAACAGCTCGTATTCTTTGTGAACCTTCAAGGCCATAGCATGTAGCGAAAAAATCTAAATATTCACGAACAATCATGTCATCATACGAACCCATAAAATCAGGCACGTATCCAATGATTGGGCGAATCTCAGGATTTTGATAGCCAATAACTTTTCCATCTATTCTTGCTTCTCCCCAAGAGGGTTTGAGCAAGGTTGCAAGGATTTTTATTGTAGTTGTTTTTCCAGCTCCATTTGGACCTATGAAACCATAACACTCGCCCTCATCAATTTCGAGGTTGAGATTGTCAAGGGCAACAAGGTCACCATATTTCCTAGTCAGATTCGTTGTTTGAATCATTGTGATTCCTCAAGAGGGTAGATCCATCGTACAAAAGTTTCTCCGGTGCTATCAAGCACTTTCTCTCCATCCACAATAACTGGAACAGGAACAGGAGCTTCATCGATAAAACCCATGACGATGATACAGGGTCTTCCAAACCATGGGGCAAGATCGAGAGCTCGACCACCATGTCGGACGGTTTTATGTGTTTTTGGACCTTGTTTAGATTTCGGATTCTTCTGATAGATTGGTGGTTGAAGTACGGAATAGAGTGAGAGCATTTCCATCTTGGTCTTCCACTCTTTTTTTGTGATAACTGTGGACGTACTATAAAAAGAGCTGTCAGTTTCATCCTGATATCTACTTTTTACTGCAGTATCTAACAAAGAAATTCCTGTAGTATCAAGCTGAGCAAGGTCAATAGAAGTGTCTGGTTCCCACATTGGCATACTCGATGAATATGCCAAGTTAAGCAACTGTCCGCTGTCCGTGCTGTTAATCCAAGGTGCAATAGTATTATCTTGAAATCTTCCAAGTGTGGGAATGTTGTTTTGTTTATCAGTTACCCAAATGATTCTGACATCCTTGATTGTTTTTGTAGTGGCATTTACAACCGAGCCAGTAAGTTTACCAACGGAATTTTTATTGAAGTTGGTGAGCCAAACAGGTGGATTTTCTTTGTCTACTGAAATAATGGAGTTATATGGTTCCTGATTTATATTGCCCAACCACCCGTACGCAAAGTTTGAGGTTGTTGCTCTTGATGGCTGTTGAAATTGGTTTGGCACATGATCGAGGTTTACCACTATTTCTCTGTGGTCAACAAATGTCGGCGTGTTTGATGACGCAGGTGAAGACCACGGTAGGAGAAGGTTGTTTTCAGTGCCACCAAGTTCTATTGGTGTTATGCCAAATGATGGAAGATAAATCGAACACCAGCCGATAGCTCTTTCATCTGTTTCTCCAAACACACTATCGATTATGGTGACGTGTTTTAACTGGGTGCTCACGCCGGAGGTTGTTGATGAAAGCCCGAGGGATACTACTGAAAAAAATGCCGCAACACAGGAAAATACTACCCAAGACCACCTTTGTTTCTTCTTACTACGCAAAATGAAGTAGCCGATTGGTCCACCGAGTAACCAATAAGATGTTATTAAAAGTAAAACTGTCCCAAGACGACCGCTTGCAGTTGTAGACATAGCTATTTCTTGTGCAACTAACTGTCCGGTTGGAAGCGTTGTTTCCTTAGGAATTGTGTTGGATAATTGCCCATCTTCAGAAAGAATTGAAATAGTATTTTGCGAAGGGGTATCACCTCGTTTGCCAAATATTCGATTCCAAAACAAATCTGTTGTTGGCAAACCCAAAGACGCAAGTTGTCCATTTGCAAGGTCTACTCCAACCAATGTCACAGTTCCATACCCAATCGATTTCTGTACTCCGATGACTCTTTTGTTCCTCAGTGTTAACAAAGGAAAGTAATAGTTGTCGTTTGCAAAGTTTTGCATATTGAAGACACGTACAGTGACGTCTTGGGTAGGCCATCCACGATTTCTTCCAAGTATTTGGTCAAGATACCCAATCGGTATTTGTTCAGAAGTTGTTTCAACTGTGCCCAGTAGTTTAGACAGGGGGCCATTGGTTGAAGAGAGATTCCAAGGATCTCCAATTGTTGGGAGAGAAATGACGAGGTGTCCCCCGCGTTCAACCCATTGTTCTACGGCAATCTCTTGTCGGAAAGTGAACTCAGGAGGTGAATCAGCCCACACAATTGCATCAAGAGATTCAAAGCAAGGCCACGCATCGGGAAGATCGGCACTTTGTAATCCAGATTTGATAATAGTCGCTTCTTGTTTAACATCTACCGATGGGTGGGGCTGATAACCAGAGAGCCCTAGTCTTCGTGTGCCAAAGACAGCAATGAATCCTTCAGTTGAATCAATAGCAAATGATCCGATTGAAGTTGGGGAAAAACGAATTTCTGCAAGCTTGGCGGCAGGTCCGTTTTCTTCCCAAGCACGGAGTCGAACATTCCATGTCGTTGATTGAGATACTCTAGGTTGTAGTGGTGCGTAGAGCCAAGTTGATGTCGTGCTGTTTGGTGATAATGTAATTTGTTTTCCCCACAGGACAGAATCACCATCTGCATCTGGAACTTCCCACTGTATCCACGCCGAAGTAGGTTCACTGATAGTTGAAACTACGCTCACATGTAATGGGGTAACGACTCCACTTGTCCATGCGTTTCCAATTCCCAGAGAGTTCACTTCTATGGAATAATCTTCCTCTGCGTATCCGAAGGTCGTGACAATCAGGAGAAAATAGAAGCTATGGAGTAATGTTCGCATATGCTTCTAAGATTGCTGCTTGAGATAATATCCCACGATGAAAACATGAGACTTCAAACTTTTCATTTGGTGCGTGGATTAAATCATCATCCAAAGAAAACCCGACCATCACAGCATCGATTCCTAAAATCTCTTGGAACTCACCTACGACTGGAATAGAACCACCCGTCCCAATAAGTACCGCAGGATTTGGAAAGACACTTGTTAGTGCATTACTTGCTGCCGTTAGCCAAGGAGATGCAGTTGGCACTGCGATAGCAGGAGATGTGCCAAAACTTTTTAAATCCCAGCGACACCCAACCGGCGTTCGTTCTTCCAGAAATGCAAAGAGGGCTTTTTCGATTTCTTCGGGTTTTTGATTTGCAACAAGCCGACAACTAATCTTTGCAGTTGCTTTTGCACCAATTACAGTTTTTGCGCCTTCGCCGGTGTACCCAGCAACGAGCCCGTTCACATCGCACGTTGGACGAGACCATAACCGTTCGAGTGTGCTGTAACCCTTCTCGCCATAAGTTGCTTTGGAGCCCGAGCTTTCAAGCGTTAGCGCATCAGCATCTCCAAGGGCATTCCATTGTTCAACTTGTTCTGCGCTTACTTCTGCAACATCATCGTAGAAACCATCTATTTGAATACGCCCATCATCATCGTGGAGTTGTCCTAGAATTTTCGCAAGAGCATTGGCAGGATTTACTACTGCTCCTCCGTAACTCCCGCTATGTAAGTCGTGCGATGATCCATGCAACGTTGCTTCAATATACACAAGACCTCGAAGTCGACTTGTAATTGCTGGCGTGTCTTCGTCCCACATTCCAGTGTCGCAAACGATACAAGTGTCGGCTTGCAAGGCATCTTTGTGTTCAGTGAGGAATGGCGCGAGGGATTCGCTCCCACATTCTTCCTCGCCTTCAAGGAGAATAACAACACGAACTGGAAGGGAGACGTGGACTTGTTTCCAAGCACGAATCGCCTCAATAAAAGTCATAAGTTGTCCCTTGTCATCGGCAGCACCTCGCGCAACAATTCGTTTCCCATTGGTACCTTCAACAATTGTTGCATCGAAAGGGGGAGTGATCCACTCTTCAAGTGGTTCAACAGGTTGTACATCGTAGTGTCCGTAATACAGAACTCTTGGCGCATCAGGTCCTGCACTATCATCCGTTGCAACAACCATCGGATGTCCAATCGTGTCATGTGTCGTAGCATCTAGCCCAATTGATTTAAGTTCGCTTGTTATGTGCTCCGCACATCGTCTAACTTCAGATTTGTATTCTGGGTCGGTGCTGATGCTTGGAATTTTTAAAAATGTTTGAAGACGTTCGATAGAATTATCGATGTCCTTGTCAATTTGTTGAAGTACAGGTAGGAGCGTTTCGTTCTTCACCATATCAGGCATGCTGGGGCCTCGAATTCTTCATTTTCTATGGCACATTTCACAATGCCGTTCTCAATTGCCACGACTAGAGGTGTTCCAATTATCCAATCGGTACCAATACGCAATTCGGTCATTTTGCAATCATAGCAGGGGTTTTCAAAGGCACTCTCGTAATCAAAACCCTCGGTTGATTGAGGGATTGCCACGAGTGTTGTTGGTGATGAGGGGAATTCAAAATATTCCCAGAGCAACGCTTCACAATGATCGCACGTGAGGGAATAAAAAATTATGTATTGTTTTCCTTCATGAATATCGATGGGCCAATCTTTTACCCAATTAAATAGTTCGATGTCATCGACCGACTTGTCAACCCAACTCGCAATGTTTTGTGGATACCAAGAAGAAGGAAGAGAAGGTAATGCAGGGTCGTTGTTGTCTGTGTTTCCTTTTTCTTTTGCGTACATTATGGAACTGAACGTAAAGAACCATGCAAGCAATATAAAGATTACTGCAGTGATTGGGGCGCGTTTGCCTTTGTTCATGTGGCATTTACTTGTGCGTGGTTTGCAGAAGATGATGCCGATTAGTAGTGCAAAGTCAATGGCAAACATGATAATTGGGGAAAGGGATTTATCTCCGAAACATCCACAACTCTCATAATTGCCGTATCCAAACATATCTACACTCAGAACAATTAAAAATACGCAGAGCATTAGTGCTGCGGAAATTCGAGCAAGTTTAGGTACGAAGAGCATCAGCCCTACGAAGAAAAATTCAATGCATACAAGAATGGCAAGGAGTAGATGATAATCCTGAAAACCGAGAATGTTGCCGGCGTCCAAGACGGGTCGAGGTAGTGATTTTGGAGAGCCATCAAGTGTTTTTTCCATGGCTCCGAAAATAATCCATGCAGGTACTATGAGTCTAACGAGCAAGGCACCAATCCAACCAATGGCAATCGACTGCTTTGGAGCAGTAGTAGTTGATTCTGTCATATTCAGATTTTAGCGGGATACGTGAGAGTTAGCGACGTCTTCGTCGGTAACTCAAGCCAATTCCAGCGAATAAAACGGCTACAGGTGGTGCTGGAATAATTAAACCTGTAAATACACTAGTTCCATCAATGTCGAATCCTTGTGATGCAACAACTTCCCAACCACCGTTATTCCAACCAACAAATTGGAAAGCATCGGAATCAAGTGAACTTGCTCCGAGGTCATTAAAGGTGTAAGAAACAGTGTCTCCCAACATAAAACCAGCCCAAGCGAAACCATCACCACTACCAAAACTATCCCAGATAAAGGTCGCACCGAGCGTTTGAGAACCAAAAGGTGGCTGGATTAGGGTCCAATTATCCTGATCGGCATCGTTGATAAACATGGCGAGATTGTTTGAGCCGGTACTTGTTACGCCGATTGAAGAATCAAATGCTACATCTCCACCACCGAGTTCAAGGTCAACAAGCGTCAAAATAGATAAACCAACCTCAGTGTTCACTGGAAGGATCGTAACCTTGCCATCAGTGTCAATTCCCCAGTTATTCAGGTTAGCGTGAACCAATGCCATGTCGTTTGTTGTGAAATAAGGGGAGCCGCTACTAAATAAATCGTTCATGGAGTTGGAATACAACTCGAATGACCCCTGGGCATTAGTCATTTGCACAATACTCGCTTGGGTGTATTGGACAACCAGACTTGAGGTGATGATCAATGGTGTGAACAGTAGTTTTCGCATGTGTGAGAATCTCAAGATCAAAATAGATCTATGCATACGTCTTCGGCATCTATGCAGATGAGCCTGAAGCATCTTCGGTAATCTGTATTGAAGCAGGTTGGGTTGTGCGGGTTACTATTGTTAATCTGTTAAAGTAGGCAATCTGACTTTGGAAATGCCCCTATATCTACGTTCTAGCGTACCATAATGTATATGTTCAAAGTTGGATTTGCGAAATTGCTCAATACAGCTACACCACCCACCGAAGCAGCTATTGACACTTGGGTTGCGTCGCTTGATATTACATGGCTCCAGGGTGAATTTATTGGTATGGAATATTGGAAGTGGGCCGCGATTGTGTTGATGATAGCGATCGGACTTGTTGTCGATCTTATAGTTCGAATAATATTGCGGGGTGTTCTTCGTTCGATTACACATTCTGATACGAATGATCCCGAGCTCGTCTCGATTATTAAGCGAGTGCCAAGACCAGCTGGTGGCGCAGCTGGTGGAGCAATCTGGCTTGCACTGCTTCCTTTGATTGGATTGCCTGATGGTATTTTGTATATCCTTCAGCCAGCGGTTCATATTTACATAACGCTTGCTTGTATTTGGTTTGGGTTTCGAGGAACAGACCTCATTGCTTGGGTTGCGGGCCAGAAAGCCAAGCAATCAAAGAACAAACTCGATGATTTACTTGTTCCTCTTTTACGAAAAACACTCAAAGCAGTCGTTATCGTCTTTGGAATTGTATATCTAGCAGATAGCATGAAAATTCAGTTGGCACCAATCCTTGCAGGGTTAGGCGTCGGTGCGATTGGATTTGGTTTTGCAATTAAGGACACGCTTGAAAATTTCTTTGGTTCCATCACTGTCATTCTCGATAAACCCTTTGAGATTGGTGACTGGGTTATCATTGAAGGTATTGAAGGTACGGTTGAGCAAGTTGGTATGCGATCGACTCGAGTCCGCACGTTTTACGATACACTCGTAACGATTCCGAACTCGATTCTTGTCACTGCAAAGTGTAATAACTATTCGAAACGAAGGTATCGACGCTGGAAACAGATGATAGGGGTAGGGTACGCAACTCCTCCTGAGAAGATAGCGGGCTTTTGTGAGGGAATACGTGAGCTGCTACGTGTACACCCTTATACCCGTAAGGATTATTATCAAGTTTGGCTGAACGAATTTGGCGGTTCGAGTTTAAATGTTCTTGTATATGTGTTTTGGACGGCACCAGATTGGCAAACCGAACTTCGTGAACGCCATCGATTTATGCTCGATATCATTCGGCTTGCTGGCGAACTTGAAATTGAATTTGCATTTCCATCACGAACGGTGTATCTTCGAAATGAAGAAAACTGGCAGCAAGGTCCAAGCAAAATCCCAGCAATGCGACCCGAAGGTTGGATGAAAACTGCTGAAGATGAAGGTCGAGAAACAGTCGAGGAATTCACTGCGGATGATGATTGGCGGAAACATCAACCACCTCCTTATACGTTTACTGGCGCTAGAGATGGTGGCGGTGGTGAAGGCGGTGAAGGGTAGGGTCAGGTCAGGGGGCCAGGTTATGTGTAGATCTGTAACTGCACATATCACAAAAGAAGAACCTTGGATCGAAAGAGTTCTGGCTACTCCGAAGAAGACCTGACCCGAGAAAGACTTATTCCGTTTCTTCTGCTAAGTCTTGAGCAACCCAAGCATCAATGATTTCACAAATTGCATGAATAATGATTTGGTGCCCATCTTGTATAGCGGCACTATCATCAGCATCGATGATGATAGATTGTGTACAGATATCAGCCGACGTGCCTCCATTTCTTCCGAGTAAACCCAATGTAGTCATTCCAACTTCGTTTGCGATTTCAATAGCAGCATTGATGTTTGCACTCTCTCCAGAGGTGGAGAGCACAAGTAACACATCACTGCAGGTAATACTCTCATCATCTTCGACTAAGAAGTAGGCATGTGCCTCAATTTGCCGTTTAAATACTTCATCCCATCCAAAATCATTTGCGATACATGTCATTGCTGCTGCATCGCTGCAGAGGCAGATTGCTGGCAAGGCAGGTCTTGTGTCTCGGTATCTTCCAGTAAGTTCCTCACAAAGATGCATTGCTTGAGCAGATGAACCCCCATTCCCAGCAACCATAAGTGTCCCACCATTACAAAAACAATCGATGATGATTGATGAGATTGATTCGATTTCTTCAATTGCACCATGTAGCGCTTCTACGACACCCGCAGCATTTTCTAGACGTTTTGTGATGAGTGTTTTCATGCGAATACCCTTTGTGTGCAATACTTGATTGCTTGTGTGAGGTGTGTTATATCTTCAGGCGTATGGAACGCTCCAATAGAAACACGAACTGTTCCCCCTAGCGATGCAGTATCCATTGTTTCGTGTGCAAATGGAGCACAGTGCAGCCCACTTCTAGAACAGATGCCGAAATCACTTTCAATTTGTTTCGCTATTTCATGTGGGCAACGGTCAAAAACTAATGAGAAGACTCCGCATCGGTTAGTGGATGATTGAGGACCTACGATGCGAACATTTTCGATTATTGACAATTCATCTATGAATTGTTGTGCAAGTGCCATTTCAGCCCTGCGGAGATTCTCAACGCCCTTTTCCAAAATCCATTTTAGACTTGCGACAAGACCAGCAATACCGAGCATGTTGTGTGAGCCAGGTTCATATTTGTCTGGCACAATCGTTGGTTGAACTGGGTGTTCGCTCTCACTCCCAGTTCCGCCAGTTCGAAGTGCGTCAATGGTTTCTTCTAAACCCGGTTTAATAATAAGTCCACCGGTGCCAAGAGGTCCCAATAAGCCCTTGTGCCCTGGGAAAGCAAGTAAATCAATGTTCATTGCCCGAACATCTATAGGAATGTGCCCCATAGTTTGGGCTGCATCAACAAGAAAAGGTACTGAGCCAGTAAGTTCTCCAATTTCCTCAATGTTCTGGACTGAACCAGTGACATTCGACCCGTGCGCCACTGCTACTAGCCGAGTACTTGGACTAATTGCATTTTCAATTTCTTCTGGTGAAACAAAACCTGTTTCAGGGTCAGCGTTCACGATAGTATGCTGTACACCATTTGAAACATTCGAGCGAAGCGGGCGAAGTACAGAGTTGTGGTCCATTGCGGTTGTAACGATGTGAACTTGTTCGTTAGTATTCTTGTAGTGCGAAATAACCCCGTTTATTGCAAGGTTCAGTGCGTCTGTACAATTCAGTGTAAAAATACAGTGTTTTGAGGAAGGGGCATTGACGAGTTTGCAAAGGAGTTCTCTGCAAGTATCAAGGAGTTGTGTTGCATCAACCGCTTGTGTGTATGCTCCTCTGCCAGGGCTTGCACCACAATGTTCTTGATATCCAGCGATTGCTTCTAAGACAACAGCAGGTTTTGGGAATGATGTGGCAGCGTTGTCAAAGTACGTTTGCATAAATCACACAGTTAATGGTTCAAAAGGCAATCCATGTGCTTCAGCCACAGGTCGGTTTGTCAACGTTCCGCGGTTGGTATTGATTGCATTTGCGAAATGGTGATCGGATTTTGCAAGACGGCTAGCACTCGATGATGCGAGTTTGCTGACCCATGGCATTGTGGCGTTCGTTAGCGCTTGTGTTGATGTGCGAGAAACTGCACCAGGCATATTCCCTACGCAGTAGTGCACCACACCATCAACAGTGTAGGTTGGGTCACTATGTGTAGTAACTTTTGCTGTTTCAACACAACCGCCTTGATCAATTGCTACGTCAACGATGACTGAACCGGATTTCATTTGGGAAAGATCTCCTCGCTTAACTAGGCTTGGGGCTTTAGCACCAGGAACAAGAACTGCGCCAATCACAAGGTCAGCCCAAGCCAAATAATCACGAATGGCTTCAGGATCAGAAAAGATTGTGCGGCAGTTAGCAGGCATAAACTCATCAAGTTGGCGCATTCGATCAATATTAATGTCCATCATGACAACATCCGCACCCATTCCTGCCGCAACACTTGCTGCACAAGTTCCAACAACCCCGCCACCAAGTACCAGAACTTTACCTATCTCAACCCCAGGTACTCCACCAAGTAAGATGCCCCGCCCACCTTGTGGACGTTCCAAATATTTTGCACCTTCTTGTACTGAAAGTTTTCCAGCAATTTCACTCATTGGAGTTAACAGTGGCAAGTGTCCAAAGTCATCAGTAAGTGTTTCGTAAGCTACTGAAATGCACCCTCGTTCCAAACAGCCAAGAGTAAGTTCTTTGTCAGCAGCAAAATGGAAATACGTGAAAATGGTTTGACCTTCTTTAATTAAGGTAACTTCTTTTGGCTGTGGCTCCTTGACCTTTACAATCATGTCGCAAGAACTCCACAACTCTTCTGCGGTCTGTAAGACGGTTGCACCAGCATGTTCATACATTTCATCTTCATAGCCGCTACCTGCCCCAGCGCCAGATTGGATGAAGACCTCATGCCCATTAGTTGTTAATATTTCGGCACCAACGGGTCGCATGCCTACCCTGTATTCGTCGGTTTTAATTTCAGTCGGTACACCTACAGTTGTCATATTATTACTCCTTAATATTGTAGGAATGTGGCATGATATAGGCACAACAAGGGAAAGACCAGTGGAGCAAGCATCTGATACAATCACTTGGTCATGACGAGATTGAATTTCTCAGAGAGGATCCATTGATGAAAACGCAAATTTTGATGATTATTACCCTTGCAGGAATCCAAACAGCTTCAGCGGTTGGTAGTAGCAGGGATGATGTTATTCAAACATTGAATACTTCAGAAGCCACAACTGGGCCTGATGAGGCTAAATCATGGAAAATCTTTTTCGATGGATGCCTCGAAATATCTCCACCACCCCAACCTGTAACTTCTACATTCAATATGAACACGATTTGGCCAGGTATGGCGGGATGGTCTGATGTTGTTAAGTGGGCAGAAGATAACGAGCATATGCGAGGTGTTTTTATTCAGTCCTCGGAACGACCGCTAGTTGGGCTCCCTTATGGTATAGAAAATGTTCCAGACACCTATCAAGCGAAAGATATTGTTGCTGAAATAGGAGTAGACAATAAATTACACATATACAATTTTGGTTATGTTGAACCTGTTAAACTTGCTTGTCTATGGGCAACTGCAGAGTTGTATCGTCTTTTTGAACTTGAAGAGTCAGATAGTGCATTGGAATTGCTTATGGCAGAGTTCAATGTCCTTCGAAAGTTTTGCGACCGCGAATTTGTATATGAACAAATCACTTTTATGTCGCTTCTTAGTGACGCATTGACAAATGCTCGAGATATGCTTTATACCTATAATGATAATCTTACAGCAAATCAATGTCGGTTTATTTCAAAGACAATTCTCCCGTCTCTTCGTACAGACCCAGCCAGATTATTATTGCCTGAAGGCGACCATGTTGTAAGCGAGGCGTTAATCAGAGATCTGTTTACATCTACTGGTGATCCAAATCCTGTAAAGTTTAAAGAGGTGTTGACTGATATTCAAATTAGAGATGAGCCTATTACTCGTCTTGGTGCCTCAAAATACTGGATGTATATAGCTCTAAATCATCGCGGACGAGACGATTCAATTGATCGTTTAAATAGGATTTATGATGATTGGTGGCGCCGGTGGAAGATGCGAGCGTTCCATCCTCTTCTATCTGTAGACAGCGAATTACAATTATCAAATCAGGTGACCTATGCAGCGGTAAACCTAGTGGCTCATGATTTACAGGGGTTGTTTTATGAGCGAGATTTACTCTCAACACAGATTAATGGCACTGCGGTAGTTGCGGCACTTTGTGGCTATAAAAATCACTTCGGCGTCTATCCAAGGCGATTGAAACTGTTGTATGCAATATTATTGAATCGAACAAGCAATCTTGATTTATTCAACCCAATTGAGATGCGATCCGAGAAAGACTGGGAATTGTATGTAAATCCAGCAGGAAAATTTCATTACCGTATTCTTGATAAAAAAACAGCAGTGCGGACGAAAGCGGGAGATATAGTTTTGGATAAGGACCAATGCCTTCTGTACAGCGTTTTCGATAATAACGAGGACGACAGAGGGTTGGACGCTCAAGAGGATTTAGTTTTCTGGCCTTCTTTAAGAGTACTTGAGCGTAATGCAGGACTTTTGGATTAATAGATGTCGGAAATTGAAAATGTAGTTATTATTGGTAGCGGACCCGCGGGTTGGACTTCGGCGATTTACGCTGCAAGAGCGGACTTAAACCCACTTGTTTTTGTAGGAGTTCCTAAAACATCACCATCGATTGTGCTTCCAGGCGGTCAACTAATGTTGACAACCGAGGTTGAAAATTATCCAGGTTTTCCAGATGGAATCACTGGTCCAGACATGATGGCAAATTTTCAAAAACAAGCGGAGCGTTTTG
>CAYZEX010000018.1:6303-18229 GCA_964477675.1 uncultured Isosphaeraceae bacterium | reverse complement strand
CTTCGGTCGAGCCGTCGAGTTGTCCAACTAGCACTTTGCCATCATGGCGTGCAGAGTAGTTATGTAAAGAGTATGAGCCGAGGGGTTTGGGAATCAATCTACTTCTCGGCTGGAGCGAGGGCTTCGCGTGAAGCAGCTTCAAGATATAGGATACGGTCACATGAACCGCATTTAACAACGGTGTCCTTGTTTCCCATAAGAGTAGTTATCGTTTCAAGCGGAAGGTGGAGACTGCAGGAAGTGCAAGAGTATTCTTTTCGTTTCTTGTCAATTATTTCAATGGCAGCCATTGATTCGCCATCGTAATCATCAGCTATTTCATCAAAGTCCATAAGAATTTCTTCAGGGATAACAGCAGCGGCAGCGGTTCGTTCAGTTTCTAATTCAGAAAGTTGTTCAGCGATTTCTGATTTGCGTATTTGTAAATCTTTAATCGCAATTTGTAAGACTTTTTCTCTCTCTTGAGACCTTTGGGTAATTAAGTTTGCAGTTTGTTCAAGTTCTTCAAGCGAGCCCATTTCGATGAGCATTTCGTCTTCAAATGCTTTTCGTCTTTCCTTTAAAGTGTTTACTTCAGCAAGAAGAGCAGAGTATTGTTTGTCATTAACAGCTTGTTTTAATTCATCGCGAAGGTGTTCAATACGAGAGTCTATTGATCCAGTTTCAGTTTCAGAATTAGAAATGTTTGCTTTTCGTTGTAATTGCTGCTGTTCATTTTCAGTTCGTTCAAACTGAATTGAATCCATCTGTTTCTTTTGGACATTTACGTAAATCTCTGCAGACTCGACTCGGCTTCTTAAACTTCTAACTTGTCTGTCGACTTTGAACAGCGTTAATAAATTGTCAATCAATGGCATAGAAGGTAGATTTTATCATGTATTAGCCGCTTGGTAGCAACCAATAGGCAATTGGGCTTACAATTAGAAGAGAATCAAGTACGTCAAGTATGCCACCAAGCCCAGGTAAAACAGCAGAAGCGTCCTTAATTCCGCTGTCTCGCTTGAAAATACTCATGAGTAAATCACCTAACTGCCCAAGTAGGCCGAACAAAAGACCAAGAAATGCTGCATAAATTAAGGGAATGGTGGGCTCAGTTGGTAGCCAGTGATTATTAGCAGCAGCGAGAAGGAGCGCTGTGATGGAGGCTGTTGCTAATCCACCAATGAGACCCTCCCAAGATTTAGCAGGGCTAATCCATGGAATTAATTTCCTTTTTCCGATGCTGCACCCAACAAAGAACGCTCCGGTGTCACACATTTTAACAATCGCGATTACTCCAAGGATCCACCAAGCGCTGTGATCCCTACGAATGAGAAGGAGCAACCCAAATCCAAGGGCAACATAGGACGAGGTTGCGATGGTGTATGTTGCGCCACCAATAACACCCTGCAGATGTTTTCCTCTTGATAGAATGAGAACAGTGCAAGCAAAACCAAGAACAAGAATAGTTGAGAAAATGGCTATAGCTTTTGCTACTTGCAATGTTTCTGGAATGAGGTAAACAGACACTATCCAGAGCTCCATCATGATGATAAGCATAGGGGTGCTGCATCGGATACGGAGATTGTTTGCCATTGCGCCAAATTCAATTGCCGCAAGTGGTGCGGCGAGCATTGCGAGAAATGCAATGAACAAACCAGGGTTGAGGTTCGTTCCACATTGACAAGTCACGCAGCCAAGTTTGTTGTCAAAGTAAAGCAATGCAATTAATGCAATACTCAATAGTGGACCAGTGAGAAGACGGTGTTTTAGCATGTGCTTTCTTCTCCCCAATTTTCATATCCGCCTTTAATTGAATAACAATTTGAGTATCCAATCGAGCGTAAATACGTAACGAAAGTTTTTGATCTATTCCCGGTTTTGCAGTAGACGAAAAACGTGTCACCTTTATTGCACGGAAAAGTATCTTGACGAATGCTTAAATGTTGCAAAGGGATGTTAATGGCGTTGACTAAATGCGAATCCTCAAACTCTTCTGCAGACCTGCAGTCAATAAAGGTTGCTTGTATGGTTTTAGCATCTTCGATGTTAGTTTCAAGTGGTTTTCGCTCAACTTGGGATTGCATATCTCTATCCTATATCAAGTCGCATTAGATTGTGCTCTTCGTAGTGCTTCAGAAGCAACATCGGATGAAAACCCACGGCGACCAAGTGCAGCAATCAATCTTCGCCTAGTTGTCGCTTTGTCTAGTGAGTGCATTTTTACAAGTTGCAGTTTCGCTAATTCTGTGGCAGCGTCTTGTTCGCATTGTTCGCCAAATTCTTCTTCGACGGCGTCATCTATGCAGGCATCAGATAGCTGGCGTTCTTTGAGTTTCTGTTTAAGCCATGTTCTACTTGCAGGTTTACTTCTAGTCCAATCTCTAATCCTCGCGCAAGCATATTTGAAATCATCGAGCCAGCCATCTTCATGGAGTTGTTCTGTTGCGATTGTTGCCGTAGCAGGATCGATTCCGCGTTTCACTAATCTTGTAGCGAGTTCCTTCACGCCCCATGCTTTCATTGAAATAAGTTTGAGTGCCATATTTGTCGCAACTTCAAGATATTGTAGTTTTTGGATTTGTAAAGTGACATCCTCTGTCCAGAGTTGTTCTACTGTTAGTCCAATTTTATCAACAGTATCTGTAGGGATTGTTGCTTCGGGCGTGTTGTTTACGTAGATAACTCGGTAATTAGGATCTTCATCGAGCGGTAGGATGTCAGTGATAATGTTAGTCATTGAATGCTTTGGAGTAATCCGTTCATCTCATCGGCAGCGTGTTGATCGCCCAAACTCTTTGCTTGTTTGATGCCTTCTTGAAGAGTTGTTGAGGCACCAACAAAATCGCCTGAGCCATTTTGGCAACGGGCTTTGTGTAACCAAGCATAACAGTATGAAGGATCTGTTTCGATTGTTTGGTCAAACCATGCAATCGCCTCTTCGTGATGGCCCGCTTTTGCAAATTCCATTGCAATGCCATACATACAGAATGCATCATTGGGATCACTTTCGAGTAGATTTTTTAATTGGCTAAGCCGGTCATTTTCTGAATTTGACATACGGGTATCATGCCATGAACTGGTCTATGCTGCACGGTGTTGTGCATTTATTTTATTGTTTTGCGTTTGAGCAGAATGTTTGGCAAATTTTATCTGAGGCACATGTTCCTCCGCGTTTCTTACAGACCTGCCTTCCATGCCAAACTAGTAAGTGGCTTAGAATGCCCCATTGTTTTCGTGGGAAGATTGCCATCAAATCCTTTTCTATTTTGTCTGGTTTTGATTCAGTTGTTAAACCAAAACGTTGTGCAAGTCGTCCCACATGAGTGTCAACGACAACCCCTTCATTTTTATTGAAGGCATTGCTAAGAACTACATTTGCTGTTTTTCGGGCGACGCCACGAAGTTTGATAAGATCATTCATATTGTCGGGAACCTTTCCATTAAAATCGCTGACAATCATGCAAGCAGATTCATAAATTGATTTTGCTTTTCCTCTAAAGAGTCCAATCGATGCAATGTATGGTTCTATTTCTTCTGGAGACGCGTCCGCATAGTCGCGTACTGTCGGAAATGCCTTAAATAATACTGGAGTCGCCTTGTTGACGCTAACATCGGTAGCTTGTGCAGATAAAATAGTTGCGAATAACAATTCAAGAGGAGAGTTGTAATCTAGGGCACAGTGTGCATCAGGATACCGTTCCAACAACGCTTCATATATATCTCTACCTCTCACCCAACCTATGATAGGGTCAGACCCCCAGTCTGACCAGTGGTATGACCCTTGATCTGATACCGGGGGGCATAGATGTTGTAACTTGGCGGGTTTGAAACTAAGAACGCAATGGTACGCCCTCAGACCAAGTTGTGCCATCAGCCCACATTTCCTGTTTCCAGATTGGAACTCGTTGCTTGAGCAAATCAATTATGAACCGACACGCAGTGAAGGCATCATCACGGTGGTCACAACAGACAGCGATGACAACGCTTGCCTCATTGATAGCAACCTTTCCAATAGCGTGCGTGACTTTAATATGCCTTGCCTGAAAACGCTTAATAGTTTCTTCTGCGAGTGTGTACAACTCTTTTTCAGCCATTTCCTGAAAGCAATCGTAGTTTAGAGCTATGAGTTCACCGTGAACCAAATTATTCTCAGGTCTTGTTCTCCCAACAAAGAGGCATTCGCCACCGCACCCAAGAGATGGAAGGGTACTCGCTTTGGGTACATCAATCGCATTTTGACTGAATTGAATATCAATCCGCTTTATATTCATAACACATACATAGTAGCACTGCAACGGATGGATAGGGTATCCTGCGTGTATATGCACGAGCCTTCAAACAGGAAAGTAGCTTCATCAGTGCTCACCGTAAGCGATACACGTTCTCTTAAGGATGATTGCAGTGGGAAAATTGCAGTCGAGGCTTTAGAGAGAAATGGCCATAATGTTGTAGCACGTGAAATAGTCAGCGATGAACAAACTGCTATAGTTGCAACAATATTGACATGGTCTAAAGATTCTTCAATTGATATTATTATTGTTACGGGTGGAACCGGACCATCCCGAAGGGATTTAACTCCCGATGCAATTCTCCCGTTGATGACCTCTACGATGCCAGGTTTTGGAGAACTCTTTCGTCAATTAAGTTACGATGAAATCGGCGCGGTTGCAATGTTCAGCCGTGCAGAAGCTGGTTGGATTGATGTAGGGCATTTGCGAACACCAGTTTTCTTATTGCCAGGCTCTCCAAAAGCGGTTAGTTTGGCGATGGATAAATTAATTGTTCCCCAAATAGGCCATCTTCTTGATGTATGCGAACAAGGGGAAACCCAATGATTGTCGCTCACGGAATCGACATTGCAGATGTGAAACGCATCTCGTCGATGCTTGAGAAACATGGGCAGAAGTTTATTGATCGATGTTTTACAGAGACTGAACAGGCGGCGGCTAACGTTGCCTCTGAGGATATGCGTGCACAACGATTTGCTGCACGGTACGCTGCCAAGGAGGCGGTGTTGAAGGCGTTAGGTACTGGTCTTGCGGGTGGTATTGAGTGGGTTGATATCGGTGTTTCTAGAGAGGATGGTCCACCAATGATTACCCTAAGTGGCCGGGCTGCTGAAGTTGCCAATAAACAAGGCATCCACGAATGGCGACTGAGTCTTTCCCATGCGAGTGGGATGGCAATGGCAAGTGTCATTGGAATAGGAGGGAACGTATGACCAATAAGAAAGGTCCTGCACTTTACGAATTAATTTCAACAAAACAAACAGCAGAGCCACAAACTCATGAACCTCCCCAAGATGATTTTGTTCATGATATTAATCTTGAACACAACGTGCTCGCTCCTGGTCGTTCTGTACGGATGTCCGTTGGTACCATTGGTGTGGTTGTAGCCGTAGGTATCGCTTTAATCGTAATTTCATATACATTGGGATTTAGGCGAGGTTCCTCGATTACCCAAGAAGATTATAGAAGTGGGTTATCAAACAACGGCACTCAAAATTCCCAAGCAGAATTAGTTGAGCCTCGCAAATTACAGGATGCCAAAAAGAACCAAAAGATTTCTACTCCCACCCCTTCGCAATGGGGACCTATTATGAGCGATCCAAGGGTATCTGGATTCAACTACTACACCCTCATACAAACCTCTAAGGAGGGTGCATTGCAATTAGTCGCGTTCTGTAGGGAAAAAGGGCTTGAAACCTACGCCATTTCTGGCAATAATACTCGGCTCTACCGTGTCATAGCATTGCCAGGTTCTGTTGATTCTAGCGATGCGACCGCCACGAATGTACGGTCCCAGATTAACGCAATTGGGCGAGAGTGGACCAAAACGAACGAAGGTCGCGGAAGTGACCTAAAAGACGCTTACCAATCTCTTTACAGGTAAAGATTGGGGCAAGATTAGGAATCAGTATTATGAGTCTTCACAGAAGTTTGAAAACAAAACCAGCAGGACTGAACCAGCATCGAAACGTGCTTACACGTGCGGAGCGAATCGAAAAGCTAACGGACGAAGATAGATTCGATATGGAAGATAACTCTCCAATCGGCCTGCCTAAAGTTGCCAGCAGAAAGATAAAACTTGCAAGCAAGAAGAAATCAACTGAGGACGAAGAAGCAACTGATGAAGTAGTAAGCGACGAGTAACGTTGAATTCTTCGCTCGACATTGAGCGTATCCTTTCGAAGCGCGTAAAAGACATCGAAACATCGGGCATTCGCCGTGCGTGGGCACTCGCTCAAGAGTGCACAGATCCAATTAATTTATCAATTGGGCAACCAGATTTTCCTATTCACGGCTCCCTAAAACAATCTGCTATTGATGCAATTCTAGCAGACCAAAACGGATACACTAAAACTGAGGGCGTTGACGAACTACTTTCAACTATTCACAAACGAATCCACAATCAATTTGGATGGAAATTTAATACAAATTCTAAACATTCGGCCATTGTGACTTCCGGAACTGCTGGGGCGATGACACTTGCATGCCTTGCTATTCTTGATCCGGGAGATGAACTCATCATTCCCGATCCATATTTTGTAATTTACCCAACGCTAGCGCGGATTGCAGGAGCAAAACCTGTGCTTTGTGATACGTATCCAGATTTTAGAATGACTGCAGAGCGGATTGAAGCGTGTATAACTGATAAGACAAAAGCGGTGTTGCTGAACTCCCCAGCAAATCCAACAGGAGTTGTTTTAACTGTTGAGGAAGTTTCAGATATTGCTGCACTTTGTAAAGAACGTGGTTGTTTGCTTATTGCGGATGAAATATATGATGACTTTATTTACCCTCCAACATCATTTGCCAGTCCAGCGTCAACGAATGATGATGTGCTTGTTATCCGCGGATATGGTAAAACCTATGGATGCACAGGTTGGCGAATGGGTTACGCTGCAGGTCCAAGTTTGTTAATAGATGAAATGGTAAAACTTCAACAGCAAACATTTGTGTGCGCGCCGTCTGTTATGCAACATGCAATGATTCATGCGTATGATGTTGATTTAAAAGAGCAAATAGAGCGATTTAAAAATCGCCGAAATATGGTAGTTGCTATGCTTGGGGATATCACAGAGTTGGTAGTACCTCAAGGTGCGTTTTTCGCTTTTCCGAAGATTTCAGAACATCTCCAAATGAGGGATATCGAGTTTATTGGAAGAGCAATAGAAGAGAATGTATTGGCTATTCAAGGGAGTGTATTTTCGAAGCGAGATACCCACTTCCGATTAAGTTACGCAGTTGATGAGGACAAACTTGAACAAGGTCTTTCAATACTGCGGACATTGCTTATGAAACCATAAAAAGGCCCCGTCGGTGAGCGAAAGGCAACACCGACGAGGCGGAGGGGAGAAAGATGTTCTCTACCTCGACCGTTTGGTGATGTATCCATGAGAGAAAGTTAAATTAGGGTAAATGCGGCTTCAAAAGCTGCGATTTGAATCGCTGAGGCGTATTGTTCATGTATGAGGCGAGCACCGGTTTTACCAAGTCTAGCAGCTAATTGAGGGTCATCCAGAATTCGACAAAGAGGTTCTCCCCATTCTCCGTCTGTGATTATTGCCGTTTCGTCATCCACGAGCATATCAAACCCATCAATCGAAGTAGATACGATTGGAATAGAAGCCAGCATTGCTTCAAGAAGGATACTTCTTAGAGGTATTGTTTTTGAAGGTACAACGACAACGTCGCACTGCACAATCAAGGTTCTCACGGAAGCCATGTCCCTGAGAAACGTAACACTGTTGAGGATGCCAAGTTTGTGTGCCAGTTTCCATATTTTCTGCTGACGAGAACCAGTTAATTCTAAAAAAAGATGCGTATCTTCGAAATCCTTAGCGGCTTCTAATATTTGTCCAGTTGCTTTTAAATCAGCGGCAGCATCTAACACTGCGATGCATCGTTTTTTATTTGGTTGGTTTGGTTCTGGTGTAGTAGATCTGGAAGCGGCGAGAGGCACAAGTGCTACTCGATTAGCACCAACACGTTGGGCAATAGTTTTTTCCATTGAAGGCGTAGGGGCAAGCCATCGCCATACCTTTGAAGATTTACGAACACGTCTCGCTTCTTGCATTGAAATGATTTCTTTTAAGATTGGTGCGTCAAAGTGTGGTGCAATGTCAAAGGCAACTTGCTGCGCATCTTTTCCGTAGGCAACAATGCCTTGTATTTTTGTTTTACCCATTTGTTTAATGAGCTCTTCTTTTCGGAATGTTCTGAGAATCAATGAAATGGGCATCGGAGTTGCAATCCGTTTGGCTAGCGAGACAGCTTTTTCGTATGCCGCTGGTTCGTCATTTGGTGTTGACGGGACAATTCTGATTACTTGCGTTCCTTCATTTGCTAGCCCAACAACAAGACGATTTAACATCGAGTGTTCTTGCTCAAGGCGATCCTTTGACATGATCATGGCAACAGTCATTTTCGTGCTAACCTTGGCAGTGTGATTGGATTCAGCGCGGTAGCCATCTTTTCAGGAATCGCAGTTGGTCGCCTTGACTCTAAATCTACTAGAACCCAGAGTGTTTTACACTTGCAAACGAGACGAGGTTTCTCTCCCAAAGCGTGAATGTGTGTGGTACGCCAAGACTTCACTCGTCTTACATCGTCCACCCACGTCGTAAGCAATAAATTGTCATTGGAGTGGGCTTCTTCGCAATAATCTACTTCATGCCTACCAACAAACCACATGATCCCAGATTCCAATAACTGTTCTCTTGTCCAGCCACAAGCATCGCAATGCAATTGCGATGCCTTGTCAATCCAACGAAGGTATTCGATATTATTCACGTGCTTAACTTCATTGCTGAACTGGTGGGGAAGAATATGAATCGCGCATTGAAAAGGGACAGGGTGAAGCACTCCATCAATAGTGACGGTTGATGTAATCGGTCTGATACTTAATTCATCCATCTGTTGGGACCTCAAGCCCTCGCAAATAATCCCAAGAATAAATGCCTGCAGTATGCCCATCTGAAAAAGTAAAACGAACGGCGTAGTTGCCAACAAGTTCAACATCCATAATGGTCAGGGGATCGTTGTTTGAAACCGGCAAAATAGCCAGAGGATTTTGTTCCAAATCTTCACGTGTCGCTTTGGAATCGGCAGAAGGGGACATGCGACGAAGGAACATTACAGGGTAGAACACGGTAGTATCGTCGTCCCAATCAACTCGTAATCCCCGCTCTCTCTGAAGGTCGAGGTGTTTTGGGATAATCTTGGGAGTGGCCATTACGTGGATTCTACTATGATGCACAGTATGACACGAAAGATGCACCCCGCAGATCGACTTTGTGATGCTATTGATGCTGTTGGTGCCCCACTTTGTGTTGGATTGGATCCTGTACATGAAAAAATGCCAGCTTCATTACAAAGTTTTGATGCTCTAGAAGCGTTTCAATTCTTTTGCAACGGTGTCATCGATGCAGTTTCTGGTATCGCTGCAGCGGTGAAATTTCAATCGGCCTGTTTTGAACGTTTTGGAAGCGAAGGGGTTGCCCTACTTGGAGATTTACGTGGACATGCGAGTGATCAAGGGTTGCAAGTGATTCTTGATGCGAAGCGTGGTGATATTGGAATTTCTGCAGAACACTATGCTGCTGCAGCGACAGCGGATGGTCCGTGTGATTGGATAACGGTAAACCCTTATCTTGGTATCGATGGGATTGCTCCATTTTTAGAAGCTGGATTAGGTGTTTTTTGTTTAGTTCGTACATCAAATCCAAGCGGTGATGCTATTCAGAAGCAGCAGTTGCATGATGGACGATCAGTCGCTCAGTCACTTTCGGATTTACTTTCAATTAATTCAGAATCTTACGTTGGTGATTCTGGCTGGAGTTGCCTTGGTGCCGTTGTTGGGGCAACGAAATCAGAAGAAGCGGTGGAACTTAGGAATCGCATGCCTAAGCAAATATTTTTGATGCCGGGTATCGGTGCTCAAGGTGCAACACCTGCTATGGTTGCGAACTGTTTTGCTGATGGACATGGAGCCCTTGCAACAGCGAGTCGAAGTATTATTTATCCAGAGCCGACATCAGATTGGCAGACGGATATTGCTCATGCAGCAAAGAAACTTGCGGAAGAGTTGCAAGTTGGATCAACATGAATAAATCAGCGGTTTTCATTATTGGATTTTGTTTGGCTGTACTCTTTGGAGTTCCATTATTTTTTCGCGCAGATAGTTCAACACAGCCTACCAATGCAGCAAAAGTAATCGTCATTTCACCGCACAACGAACAAATCCGTCATGAATTTGGTAAGGGATTTACTGCGTGGCACGATGAAAAATACGGTGAACCCGCCCAAGTTGTTTGGTCTGTTCCTGGTGGCACAAGTGAAATTCGCAGAATGCTGATTTCTCAATACAAACATGCACTTGAAACCGGCAAAGAACCTGGAGGTGAAGCAGATTTGGTTTTTGGCGGTGGTTCGTACGAACACGGAGTTCTTAAAAAAACAATCACAGCTAAGCGGGACGGGGACGAAGTAACAACAACAATTAGCGCTCCAGCATTCATTGAACAGGATGTTCTAAATGATGTGTACGGTGAAAACATCATAGGCGATATTACAATTTATGATCCGCAGGGGTATTGGCATGGGCTTGCGCTTTCTGGTTTTGGAATCGTTTATAACAATGAAGTAATTAATGATTTAGATATTGATGCGCCAACAACGTGGGATGCGCTCTGCAACCCTGCATTATTTGGAAAACTCGCACTTGTTAACCCTGCACAATCGGGCTCTGTAACAACAGCGTTTGAAGCAATCTTAAAAAATCTTGGTTGGGAACGAGGTTGGCAGGTACTACGAAGAGCAGCAGCAAACGCACGGTACTTTTCAGCGAGTAGTTTGAAGCCACCAGCAGATGTTAGCCAAGGTGATGCTGCAATGGGAATCTGTATCGATTTTTATGGCAGGTACCAAGCGCAAGCGGTGAAGAGTAGTGGTGGTGGGGATAGAGTTGGGTATATTGACCCGCCAAGTTCAACTATGATTGATCCCGATCCAATTTCTCTTTTACGAGGTGCACCAAACGAAGAAATAGCACTTCGTTTTATAAGGTATTGCATGACAAAAGATGCGCAAGCACTCTGGCAATTCCAAGTAGAAGACGATTCTGATGATGGGCTCGGACCAGATACATTTGAACTTAGGCGAATGCCAGTTCGCAGAGAAATGTACGCTAAGTATATGGATCGCATGGTAGACAAAGTGAATCCTTATGAAACAGCAAGGCCTGCACCATATCCAGACAGGAATATGCGTGCTTTTATTGCGCCCTTATTTAGCGCAATGGCTATGGACAATCATGAAGAGTTAAAGCATGCGTGGCAAGCAATTATCCAACATCCTTCGTACCCTGAGACGACCAAAATAGTTACTGCCCAGAATGTCGAGAACCCAGAATTGGAACAGATGCTCCTTGACTTTGACGCTATGCCATTGGTACCAACAAACGATGGCACCAAACTTTCGATGACAACTCCTGAGCATCGAAAAATATTGAAGTATGGTTGGCTTCGAAATACGTGGATAGACGATGGTCTTTGGCACCCTGAAGACCATGGAGGTACCGCATTAAAACGAAATACTGGTGAGTTTTTTCGCAACCAATACAAGAAAATTATTGGCAAGGAGTGAGTGTGACGGCTACGGCTGCAATAGTAACAATCGGCGATGAACTTATGCTTGGTGACCGTCTTGATACAAATGGTCCTTGGCTCTCAAGTCAACTGCTTAAAAAGGGAATACAAACAATTGAACGCCGCAGTGTGCATGATGATGTCGAAGCTATTGCTCAAGCAATTAAGGAACTTGCCTTAGCAAATGATCTTTGCATTCTTACAGGTGGACTAGGACCAACTGAAGATGATCGAACCCGCCTGGCTCTTGCAATGGCACTTGGTGAATCCCTAGAACATGACAAAGAAGCCCAC
>CAYZEX010000018.1:0-6293 GCA_964477675.1 uncultured Isosphaeraceae bacterium | reverse complement strand
ACCGCATGGTTTTCTGACCGTGGTGTAACTATGCCAAAACAAAACGATTCCCAAGCATTACGCCCAATCTCTGCAAACTGGATTGAGAATAGGCTTGGGACTGCGCCAGGGTTACTGGCAAACATTGATGGTTGCCAAATATACTGTCTGCCAGGACCACCTTCAGAATTGCAAATGATGTTTATTCAGATGAAAGAGGAAATGTTTGCTGTGCTGGAGTGCGGAGTTTCACGACAGACCATTGAATTGCACGCTTGGGGAATGCCAGAGTCAATTGCTGGAGAGAAAATTGCTGATCTCATGCAATTAGAAACTCCAAATGTAGCAATTCTGATGGGAAGTGCTGGAATTACAGCAAGAATTACTGGTGAAGACGAACAAGCCAACGATTCAATAGCAGATGAAATTATTAAACGTTGGAGTCCTTGGTTCTATGGGAGGGGAAATGAAACAATTGCGTACGCAATCGGAGAAGCATTGCAAGGAACAATCGCAACGGCTGAATCTTGTACAGCGGGATTAGTAAGTGATTTGCTTGCCAAAACTTCTGGAGCGAGTGCGTGGTTTCAAGGTGGGTGGATAACCTATTCAAATGCCATGAAAGTAAATCAACTTGGTGTGGACCAAAGGTTGCTTGATGAGTTTGGTGCAGTATCTTGGCAAGTTGCAAAAGCAATGAGCCAAGGGGCAACTAAGCATAGCGGCGCAACTGTTGGTGTGAGTACGACTGGAGTCGCTGGTCCAAGTGGTGGTAGTGAAGAGAAGCCAGTAGGTACAGTTTTTATTGGATGTACGTTTTTTGGTGACACTCAAGTTCGTGAATTTAGATTTACTGGTACGCGAAACGAAATTCGTCATCGTGCAGCGAGTACCGCGTTGCAAATGGTCCGACTCTTGATGTGTGGCGAATGTCCCGAATCGATGTGTTGGCAACTAGGAGAAACAATTGCATGATGAAGCAGGTTTTTCTTGGTTTGGGCAGTAATCTCAATAATCGAAAATCACATCTTGAAGACGCACTGGAGAAACTCGATGGGCATTCAGGGATTCATATTCTCAAACAAAGTTCGATATTGCAAACCGAACCGATTGGCGAAATTGAACAGCCAATGTTTTTAAATATGGTCGTCGAAATTGAGACGAATTTAAGCCCATTTAAATTGCTTGATCTCTGTTTGGCAATTGAACTCGAGAATGGTCGTGTGAGAGGGCAAAAGTGGGGACCTCGATCATTGGATATCGATATCCTATTTTATGGGTCTCAAATCATTGATTGCTCTGGTTTGCAAATACCTCACCCTGAGGTGACAAATCGCCGTTTTGTTTTGGAGCCATTGGCTGAGATTGCGCCAACATTTGAACATCCAATTTTGAGCCAATCAGTTCATGCAATGCTGCAACTCCTTTAGCGTTCTCTGATACCCTATACAATCGAACTGAAAACCCAACTTTGGAGTCCTCTATGAAATTCCTTGCCATTCTCACCGCATTAGCACTTACCCCAATAGCTCTTTCACATCCTGATCACGATCCTCCAGATCATCCTGATCATCCATCAGATCACCCTGATCATCTCGATCACCCCGAAAGCGATGGTGCAAAAGAGGGCGACGCTGAAGTCCAAGAACAGGCGATGGTAATTCTTGAGAAGGTGCATGCTACATACAAAGCTGCAAAAGGAATCAAAGAAACTATTACATTGACCATGCCAGCGATGATGGGAGGCGATGACGAAACACTGAACATTAAAGTGTTGGTCGGTGCAAAGGGCGGCTCACTGGAATTGGTTGATGAAATGGGAGCTAGCTGGATTGATGAAACAATGTATTTCACAATCTCTGACGAAAAAAACAAATTTGCAAAAATGGAAGCAAAGAGTTTTATCTCTGGGCTGTCAAAAGTCTCTGAGGCGGGTGGCTCAATCCCAGGAACTTGGACAATAGCATTTCGGGATTCAAAGGAACTCGATACTTGGATTGGTGCCTTTTCGTTGGGAATGCCAGGAGCAAAGATTTCAGATGTTTCAACGGCTAAAGATGAGGATGGTAAAGAAGTTGATGTTATTACACTAAAAACAATGATGGGTAGCACAGCAATTACCGTAACGAAAGATAATGTCATTAAAAGTGCTGTTATTACTATTCAACAGCCCGGAATGGAGCCAATGAATATTTCGGCAATTTCTGAATTGTCGTTCTTGGATGAAGCGCCAGCCATTTCCTTCGATGCTGGCGATAGAGAGGTTTTTGATTCAGTCGAAGCCATGTTTGGCATTGATGAAGATGAAGGTATGCCCGAGGAAGAAGATCAAGCTGGCAAAGATGCTCCAGACTTCACGCTCGCGCGAATGAATGGGTCGGGCGATCTAACACTTTCTTCACTAAAGGGTGAAGTGGTCGTGCTTGACTTTTGGTCAACATGGTGTGGCCCTTGCAGGAAAGGTTTGCCATTCCTCAACGAGTTTGATACATGGGTAAAAGACCAAGGTTTGAAAGTAAAAGTTTTTGCTGTTAATGTCTGGGAACGTGGAGACAGCGATGCAGTGTTGACTAAGGTGCAAAAGTTCTGGGCAGATAACAAATATACTGTGGCAGTCCTTTTGGGAAGTGGTGATGATAAATTAACTTCCAATTATGGTATCTCTGGTATACCAACAACGGTCATCATTGGTACTGATGGAAAAATTGCAAATCAACACTCAGGTTTTGGTGGTGGAGAAAAAATGATGAAGGATTTGAAAGAAGCCGTTGCTAAGGCTCTTGCAGGTAAAACATCAGGTGACTCTGACCATCCCGATCATCCCGATCATCCCGATCACCCTGATCACCCCGACCATCCTGATCATCCAAATTAATCTTTTAGGTTCTGATATTTGTTGACGGCTGCGGCAACGATGGCTTCTTGCATCGCTTTGGCACCCTTAACGGTGCCTTTGACTCCGTTGACAATAATGCTAAAGACAATTGGGTCGCGGTTTCCAAAAGTGATATATCCACTGAGTGAACAAACTCCTCTTAGGTAACCACTCTTAGCATGGACGTTAGCTTCGCCTAAATCAAAATGTTCAAACCTATTGTCAAGCGTGCCATTTCCGGGTGTTGCTAACGAATTCAATAAAGCTTCGCCAGCAGCATCGTTTATGTCAAACGATGCTAACCATCGAGCCATAATGTTTGATGAAATCTTATTCTCTCTACTCATGCCTGATCCATCTGAAATTACATAATTATTTTCCTCGCACTGCAAGCGTTGTTGGATAACTCGTTTGATTATTCGTGCACCATCGTCGAATGTGCCAGATTGGCCAGTTGCCTCTGCGGATATTCGCTTGAGCAATGATTCAGCGTACAAATTGTGGCTGTCTGTGTTACTTCTTTGTAGTGCTAATTTTAGTGGAGTTTTGTGAGCGAAAATAACTTTGCCTTTGGAGTGAGTCTCTGCTGGTATTTGTTTTACCTCTGAGACAACAATGTTGTTTCTACGTAGTGCATTTGCAAGAGTGTTGCCAAACACAATTGCAGGATTATGAAATGCTACTTTGACTGGTGCGATATGGACAGCGTTCACATTTCCCCTTGCAGTCATGGCATTGGTATTAGGAAGTCTTGCTACCCAAAAAGATGATGGATAATTTTTCCCGGCTTTTGAAGTTGTTTTATTACCAAAGGTAATCCATTTCATTCGAGGCACGATTTCGCCGAGTGATGCTTTCGTTCCCCTTCTTGGGGATGGGAAGAAGTGAACGACATTTAAGTGGTAATTCAATCCAGAAACTTGTGCGCAATACCAGTTATTAATTTGATCAGCTGGCCATGCAGGGTGCACGAAATTTTGGTCAAAAATACTATCATCAACAAAGAGCGTGTTGATTTCTTTAACGCCTGCTGTCTTGATAGCGTGTACCCACGGCATAAGTTCCTTGTCAAGCATTGTGTTTTCTTTTGACCACTCTTGTACACCGTGTAACTCAGTATCTCCAATCGTTGGGTCGCCATCGCCAATGACAATTAGATTACCTTCATCCAACAGAAGTTTGGTTTGAAACTCAAACTCTGAGCCTAAGATATGTAGGGCAGCCCCGCTCGTTAATAATTTCTGATTGCTCGCAGGAATCATCGGCATTTCGGAGTTGATTTGCACGAGGGTTTCATCTGTAGCAGTGTCGATGATGCAAACGCTAGCAGTACCCTTATTCAGAATTGAGGAGTTAACTATTCGTTGAACATCAGATTGAAAATCGCCAAAGGCAATTGTAACTGAGGCAAGTAGAGTGCAAGTGGCAAAACGCAAAAAAGTCACTCGGCAATTATCGGCAGACTATCCCGAACCACATTATCCTCTACATATGAATCAAGTTCAGAGAATACAGGTATTGCGAGATTTGCTTGAGAAGGCGAACTATGACTACTATGTTGATGCAATGCCTACTATGGCTGATTCGGAATATGACGCCCTGCTCGCTGAACTTGTAACACTGGAAACAGAACATCCAGATGCATTTGATTCAAATAGCCCCTCACAACGCATTGGTGGCGAACCTATTGACGGTTTTGACTCGGTTCACCATACAGTGCCGATGCAATCTATCGATAACACCTACACAATAGGAGATCTTCGTCATTGGTATGAAAAATTAGGCGGACAAATGCAATGCACCTGTGATCCTAAAATCGATGGTGTTGCAATTTCATTACGGTATGAGAATGGGCTTCTTGTCTTTGCAGTTACGAGAGGAGATGGTGAACGAGGGGATGATGTGACGCAACAGGTACGGACAATTCGTTCAATTCCTTTAAAACTAAGAGGTGATGCTCCAAAAGTTCTTGAAGTTCGGGGCGAAATTTTTATGCCAAATAGTAGTTTTGAATCTATAAATGCACAGCGAGAAACAAAGGGAGAACAACTGTTTGCGAATGCGAGAAATGCAACCGCAGGAACCCTAAAAAGTTTAGACCCTAAAACAGTCGCAAAACGGAAGTTGGCATTTTTAGCACATGGCAGGGGAGAACTGAATTGGGAAGGTTCTCCAACAAGTTGGTCAAGCTTCGCCGGTGCACTTCAAGTGTTTGGTATTCCAGTTACTGATAGATTAACTGTATGCAATGATATTGATGAGATTTTAGGTACAGTTGAACGCTTTGAAGCCGAGAGACAACAGGTGGGATTCGCAATCGATGGGATGGTTGTCCGTGTGAACTCTTTCGCTTTACAAGACAAAATCGGTAGTACTTCAAAATCTCCGAAATGGTGCATTGCCTTCAAATATCCAGCAGAACAGGGGTTGACTAAATTAATTGGTATTAATTGGCAAGTTGGAAAGAATGGGACACTTACGCCTCGAGCCACAATGGAACCCATTCAACTTGCAGGCACGACCGTTCAGCACGCTACGTTGCACAACATTGATGAAATACACCGCAAAGATATTCGTGTTGGTGATATGGTTATTGTCGAGAAGGCCGGTGAGATAATTCCGCAAGTCGTTGGTGTTAAAGAGAGCGAACGAGGTGGTACTCAAATTCCTATTGAACCACCTTCGAGTTGCCCAGTATGCAGCGGTCCAGTTGAAAAGGAAGGCCCGAAACTGTACTGTGTTAATCCTGAATGTCCCGCTCAATTCCGAGAAAAAGTGAAATGGTTTGCTGCTCGCGACCAGATGAACATTGATGGCTTGGGCGAAAAAATTGTTGATCAACTTGTCGATGCTGGATTGGTGAAACACTTTGCTGATTTATACAAACTTACGGTAGACGATTTATTGTCACTTGAAGGTATTGCTCAAAAATCAGCAGAAGCGTTAATTTTTGCAATTGAAGATAGCAAAGCCAGGGGATTTGCTCGTCTCCTTTCTGGTGTTGGGATTAGATTAATTGGTCGTGCAACTTCAAAGGTAATCGCAAAGAAGTATGTAAATTTTAAAATGCTTCAAAAAGCAACAATTGAGGAGTTTTTAGAGTTGGATGATTTTGGTCAAATAACTGCTGAAACCCTACACAAAGCAATTCATAGTTCTCAAGGTGAAGAGTTATTCGCGCGTCTCGCAGATGTTGGGGTCCAACTTGAAAGTTTGGAAACAGCAAGGGTTGATGAAATGTTTGATGGTAAAATTATTGTGCTTACTGGTTCCCTTGAGCAATGGGATCGGAAGCAATTGATTGAGGAATTGGAATTTCGAGGTGCTAAGGTGACTGGTTCCGTTTCAAAAAAGACAGATATTGTCATTGCAGGGGAAAATGCAGGTTCTAAGTTGATAAAGGCGCAAGATTTGGGCATCGAAGTTTGGGATGAGAAAC
>CAYZEX010000017.1:0-18366 GCA_964477675.1 uncultured Isosphaeraceae bacterium | reverse complement strand
GAGGATCAAGAATACGCGAAGAAGATGCAAGTGGGTCAATCGCTGGGTAAATACCCTTTTCGGCAATCTTACGCTCAAGAACAACGAACGCGTCCAAGTGAGCAAATGTTGTTGCTGGAGCAGGGTCAGTCAAGTCGTCTGCTGGAACATAAATCGCCTGCACGGATGTAATCGCGCCCTTGCTTGTTGATGTAATTCGCTCTTGAAGTTCACCCATTTCGGTTGAAAGTGTTGGTTGATACCCCACAGCAGATGGCATACGACCAAGAAGCGCTGACACTTCGGAACCCGCTTGCGTGAAACGGAATACGTTGTCAACAAAAAGAAGTGTTTCTTTACCTGACTCATCACGGAAATCTTCCGCCATGGTAAGTGCCGAAAGGGCAACACGAAGACGTGCGCCTGGTGGTTCATTCATCTGACCGAAGACCATCGCAACTTTGTCGAGAACTGAAACGGTCTCGCCTTGATCGTTTGTAAATTGAGCTTCTTGCATTTCAAGCCAAAGGTCGTTGCCCTCGCGAGTTCGTTCGCCAACACCTGCAAAAACAGAGTAGCCATCAAAGTCACGGGCAACACGAGCAATCATTTCTTGGATAACGATTGTTTTGCCAACACCTGCACCTCCAAACAAACCAATTTTGCCACCACGAACGAACGGGCAGAGAAGGTCTATAACTTTAATGCCTGTTTCAAGGATTTCAGAGTTTGGATTCAGGTCTGAAATTTGTGGCGGAGTTGCGTGTATTGGCATTCGTTTTTCGTGTGGTACATCGCCGCGCTCATCAACTGGTTCGCCGAACAAGTTAAACACGCGACCAAGAACACCCTCGCCCACGGGTACTTTTACAGGAGCACCGGTATCGGAGCAATCCTGCCCACGGCGAAGTCCGTCCGTACTACCTAAGGAAACGCAGCGAACTCGTCCGCCACCTAGGTGTTTGCTTACTTCGCCGACGAGTTTTGTTTTTTCGCCAGCGTTATCAATTTCGACTTCGAGCGCGTTATAAATTTCAGGCAAGTTGTCTGCAGGAAATTGAGCATCAAATGTTGAACCGATGACTTGAATTATTGTTCCGTTTGTGGACATTATAAAATCCGAGAATTAGAGTTTTGTGGTTAAAAAGGCATCCCAACAATCGGGACTTCAGAACGCCACAGGATACCTAAATTCCAAGCATTTGCCAAGCCTGCCAAAGGAGTCTGACCCCAAAAGGAGTCTGACCACAAAATATTGATGAATGATGCGAATCGAGAGTTTTTGGGTGGCCGTACCCCCGTATAATTCCCGCCGTATGAAGTTTGATTTTATAGATAAGGTCCTAGAACAATCCGAAGACCGAATTGTGACGGAAAAGCATATCTCTGATGACGATGAGTATCTTCGTGATCATTTTCCTACCTTTCCAATTATGCCGGGAGTATTGATGCTCGAGACCATGGTCCAAGCTGCTTCAAAACTATGTTCAAATGACAATGAGCGGCTCGTTTTAGGCGAGGTAAAAGCGGTTAAATATGGCGCTATGGTTAAACCAAACGATCGGCTTCGGGTTGAAATCAAAATTGTTAAGAAAAATTCTGACGGATCAGTATCTTGCAAAGGCACTGGAGCTGTTCTTAAAAATGACACCGATGAAACGCAGACAGCGGTCGCTGGGCGGTTTACCATACGCCCAGTTCGTTTGTCATAATCATTACAAAAACAGGAGACGGTCATGAGCCGCGATGATATTTTTCAAAAAATCCAAGAAGTACTAGATGATGCCCTCGGAGTAGATGAGGACGAGGTTACCCCAGAGGCAAGTTTGACCGCTGATCTCGGTGCTGAGTCCATCGACTTTCTTGATATTGTTTTCCGAATTGAGAAAACTTTTGATTTTAAAATTTCCCAGGGTGAATTATTCCCTGAAAATCTAACCGAAAATCCAGACTGGGTTTCTGATGGAAACCTCACTGACGCGGGTCTTGCAATGCTGAAAGAGCGAATGACCCACGTCGACTTTGCGGCAATTGAAGAGGGAGACCGTAGCATTTCCAAAATAGGCGATTTAATCACGGTGAACTCACTAGTTAATTTTGTAGAACTAAAACTCGCTGGGTAACTCGATGCGATGGCTTTGGATTGATTGCATTATTAAACATGAATCTGGCAAGCGTCTTGTTGCAATAAAAAACGTCTCGCTTGCTGAAGACGTTTTACACAATCACATTATTGATGGGACACCAACCATGCCGTTCTCTTTGATGATTGAGGGAATGGCGCAAACCGCCGGAATTCTGGTTGGCTCCACTTCGAGGTTCAAGGAAAAAGTCATCCTTGCAAAAATCGCAAAAGCGTCACTCGATTGTGATGTAACTGCTGGTGACACAATTCGCTTTGATTCAGCAATTGACCGTATAGACGATTCTGGAGCATCAACTTCTGGAATAATCGATCGGCGTGTTGCCAGTGGCGATGCGTGGGAACGAATCGGACGTGTTGAATTGTTGTTCAGCCACATCGACAACAATATGTCAGGAACCGAGTTTCCAGAACATAATTTTGTTTTTTCAAATAACTTTAAAATAATTTTAGAAACCGCAGGTCTTTCAGGCCTCTTCGAACCAATTGAAAAGGAAACAATATGCCACGACTAAAAAACATAGACCCAACAACAGACACTGGTGCAGGCGCTGATTTGCTCAATGGGCCGCTCAAAGCCAAGCAAATCAACATCTATAAAGGGCTAGCTGCACATCCAACGCTCTTCGAAGCATTCATGGCTTGGGGCAAGGGCTCTAAGGGCGGCGGTCTAACACCACAAGAGGGCGAAGTTGTACAACTTCTTGCCGCCGAAAAGATGCACTGTGAATACTGCACCGCTGCGCATACCATGGTTTCATCTGGGCTTGGACTTTCAGAGGAAGATTGCCTAAGTATCCGCAAGAGGCAAAGTGATGACCCAAAAACACAGTCGCTCATCAACTTTACAGCTGAAGCACTTGATACACATGGAAACGTAAGCGACGAAACACTCGCTGCATTTATGGATGCTGGATATAACACAGAAGCTGCAATCGAGGTTGTAGCCGGAATCTCAATCATGACATTCACAAGCTTGTATAACCACATCAACGACACTGTCGTTGATTTCCCACAGGTTGCCACCGTGTAATTACTACTATGTTGCAATAAAACGGCCCCCCGCCAAACATGACGGGGGGCCGATTTATAAGTCGATAAGAGAAAAGACCGATGGGAGAATAGGTCTACTGCGTGAAATAGACCTTTGCAATGGAGGAGAGGAGAAATCTTTCAATCGCCAAATAGTCGAATATAAATATCCAGTTTGCAAACCGCTTTGTTCATTTTTTCTTCTAATTATGACGGTTACGCGGGTTGCCCGTACAATTCAACCATGAGCAAACATATCGCCATTTATGCAGGTTCTTTTGACCCCATTACAAGTGGTCATCTCGACGTTATCTCACGTGCTAGGGGTATGTTTGACCGAATCATTGTTGGCATTGGTCATAATCCCGAAAAAATGTCCCTTTTTCCTTTTGATGAACGAGTTGAGATAGCAACAATCCTTATCGATGAACTTGTTGCGAACAATCAAGAACTAGCGCCAGTTACCGTAGAACAATACGGGGGTCTTACCGTCGACTTTGCAAAAAACTCTGGAGGATCCGCCCTTCTTCGTGGTATTCGCAATGTCACCGATCTTGCGATGGAAACTCAACTTGCAATCACGAATCGACAGGTTGCGAATATGGAAACGGTCTTCATTGTGACGGGTGAATCGTACGCGTTCACGTCCTCGAGTTTAATTCGACAAATTGCTGCGCTTGGTGGTGATGTCGAACGCCTAGATTCCATCATTCCGCCACTCGTCATTTCTAGAATTAAACAATTACAAAAAGACCCAACCAGTTCGTTACACGCTCTTGGTCAAGATGCGCACATGGAGTAACTTGTGGATTGGCGAATTGTCTCCATAGGAACACTTGCTTCTCATCCTCTTTGGAATGAATCGGGATTATCGCGTACGGGACATGCCACCACGACAGTTGTAAAAAGTGATAACGAAATCCTACTGGTTGATCCATCGTTACCACCACAGGTCATTGATGCGAGGCTTCAAGAACGATGGGGATTCGACCTTTCTGCAGTAACACATGTATTCCTTACAAGTTTTGACCCAGACCGTCGCAGAACGTTACATGGACTTTCACACGCCAGTTGGTTTATGCATGAACCAGAGATTGCAGCAGCAACCAATGCAGTACAAGATGAATTGCATCGGGCAGAGGGTGACGATGAGCTTTCATCTCTATTGGAAACACATCTCGACCTACTCTCAGGTTTTAACGCTGCCCCAGACACCTTGCTCCACGGGACTAAGGTTGATTTGTTTCCACTGCCGGGCTATACACAAGGAAGTTGTGGGCTATTACTGCCAACACCAAGTCAAACTGTCTTAATTTGTGGTGATACGGTTGCAACTAGAGAACACTTGGCACAAGCAAGCGTTTTACCAAACTGTATAGACATCGACTTAGCGCAAGAATCATTTAAGGAGTGTGTTGAAATTGCGGACGTTATTATTCCAGGTAGAGATAATACCCAATTTTACCCAACTAGATGATTTCTTTTATTCACATTATTCTTGCAATATTCCTCGGCCAAAACACTGAGGAATCAAACCGTTCTTTGCAAGCTGCCATGTTTCTTGGCTCGCGTTCTGCACAAACGCAACGAACACTTCCCGTTGTTAAACAAGTTGTGTTTGTTCCTGATGAAGCAACCTATCTGGATGAAATCTCTCGGTGGTCTACAGAAGAAAGGTGGCCAATTTTGTTTGAGGCAGAACCATTTGCCTCACAATTCATCCGGCGCTTTTCACCAGAACGTGTGTGGAGAAGGAACTCTGTGAAAGCGACAACTCAAAACAAAACACTTGCTTTGGAACGCGCTGTAGCAAACGCTTGGGATGGCAATGACTCTATTGAATCCGCTTTAACAGAATTGAAGGTTCCGCCTGCAGGCGTTGTCTTTACCAATATAAAAGATCCTGCTCGACTCGCTGCCGTTGCGCTTGCGGCGGGGCGTGGTCAACTGCTACGGTTTTTGGATTCTAGTTGGGGGGATAACAACGGCATACTGAGCGAAAACAAAACTACCGAACTGCTTCATGCCATAGAAAAAGAATTGCAAGCAACAGGAGTACAATACACTGGTCTGGGTGACACCATTGATGCCATTACCCTTTGCATGTCAATGCCACCGCGTGTTGAATTTTCTTGTTCGAACGACAACCCAGTTGCACTAAGCGACGTGGTTGGACGAAATGAAAACGGTAAAAGATACGCGTGGACTGGCTGGATATTTGGGTCAAGGGCCAGAACAACATATCTCGCTATGTGCAGTTTGTTTCTGCAGAGAGATCAATATTGGTTTTGCAACACGTATCCAAACAGTGGCGTGTGGGAAGTTTACGGAGTAAATGACGTCCAACAGACAATGAAGAGGTTTGGTATAGATTCCCAAGAGGTTGACGGAACACTCAGCGCTCTTCAACATGCCGAAGTTAGTGGTGTAACTTCGGATGTGATGTACTTCACATCAAAGGGCAACGCAGATTTTTTAGAAATGTCTGATGAACGAACATCTCCATTATGGCTACCAATTCTAGACACACCGGCAGCGTTATTTTTTTTACATAGTTGGTCATTAAAAACGCCCTCTGTCGCAACAAGTGTGGGCGGCGTTTGGCTTTCTAGGGGAGTGTACGCATATGTTGGATCGTCTCACGAACCAATGTTGACTGCCTTTGTACCCCCAATTTTAATGTTGCGGAAAACGATGAGCTTAATTCCTTTTCTTGTTGCAGCAAGATGGGGCGAAGGAGAACATGCTTTTGCAAAACCTTGGCGAGTTAACACCATTGGTGACCCATTGATGTTGTGTCCCCCAGTTAGTGCAATCGTTAGAAAATATAAACCTGTTACCAAGCGGGGTGGATACGAAGATGTTACAGAACTCGCTAAAACACAAATGCAAAATGCAATCGATAAACCAAACAACGAATCCTTCACCCTTGCAATCCAAACTCTTGAGCGCATCGGTAAAGATTCGATGGTTTTTGACCTGTGGTCAATTGCTACAAAAAAAACCGTTATTGACACGGGGCTCGCCAGTGCGGCCTTGCCCGCTTTGTTTCGCTTAAAAAAACTTGACGCTTTTCTTTGGGCGTTTTCGTTAATTCAAAAACCGACCCGTCTTGAGCGAGATATGCTTTGGCAACTTGTCGGAATGCTTGAAAGTACTCCGCTGCAGACGCTTATTGATAATTTACGCAAACCGTATGAACTTGACGATTTAATTGTCATCGCAGACAGAATCTCGTCATCACGCGGTCGTTCCGCCGTATTACAAATTATCGATGATGCATTACGAACAGCAAGGGGCAGGAATATGCGTGGTCTAAAAAGGCTACGAAAGGAGTACGGTGGGTAATAATACACCAGTAGTATTAATTGTTCGTGACGGATGGGGATTGAACCCAAATTCCACAGATGATGAGCATAATGCGATTGTGCAAGCAAATACGCCTGTTGCCGACAGTCTGTTTGAACAATATCCAACGACAATGATTCAAACCTGTGGCGAAAGTGTCGGGTTGCCATCTGGAGTAATGGGAAACAGCGAGGTGGGTCACCAAAATATTGGGGCGGGAAGAATTGTTCCGCAAGAATTGATGCGACTTACTGCCGCAGCAGAGAGTGGAGCGTTTACGGTCAATCCGGTTATTTCAAAAGCATTCGCCACTGGATGTAATGGTAACACTCTTCATATTATTGGGCTCGTGAGCGATGGCCGTGTCCACAGCGACATTGCACATTTGTTTGCCCTGCTCAACGCGGCACCAAAACAAACACGTATTTGTATTCACGTCATTACAGACGGTCGCGATTGTTCACCAACTTCTGGTCTTGGATTCGTTGAAGAACTGGAAGAGCATATACATGGCACAAACGCAGTTATTGCCTCGGTAATTGGACGATATTGGGCAATGGATCGTGACAATCGTTGGGAGCGCATAGCAATCGCTTACGAAGCGCTAACTGGCACCAAAACCTCACACCCACTACAAAGTGAAATGCCTTCTGTTACAACAAGTACGCATGGTTCTGCGGCAATTGCCAAGTATTACGATAATCCAATTGATGCAAGTCATTCGGGCGATGAGTTTATTATTCCAACTCAAATAGTTGACGGGAATGGGAAGCCAATCGGTCTCATTAAAGATGGTGATGGTGTTTTGTTTTTTAACTACCGAGGAGACCGGCCAAGAGAGTTAAGTAAATCATTTGTGTTAAGCGATGAAGATTGGGCAAAGGTCCCAAGAGGACCGTTTAATCGCGGAAACAAAATCGAAAACTTATATTTTGCAACAATAACCAATTATGAATCGGGCTTGCCAGTGTCTGGTGTCGCGTTTGATAAACCAGAACCCATGAAGAATATTTTGGGTGCGGTGCTTGCAAAGAATGGGTTAAAACAATTTCGATGTGCTGAGACCGAAAAGTTTCCTCACGTTACTTTTTTCTTTAATGATTACCGTGAAGAACCGTTTGACAATGAATACCGTGTTTTGATTCCAAGCCCAACCGATGTTGCAACTTATGATCAAAAGCCAGAGATGTCAGCAAAAGAGGTTTGTCAGAGTGTTATTAACCAACTTGACAGCGACGATTGTCCAGAGGTCCTAATTGTGAACTTTGCAAACGCAGACATGGTTGGACACACAGGAAATTTGGATGCAATAGTAAAAGCCGTCGAAGTTGTCGATTTTTGTTGTGGAAATATTATCGATGCTACGCTTGAAGTTGGCGGTTCACTCATCATCACTGCGGACCATGGCAACGCTGAACGCACGTGGAACTCGGAAACTAATTGCCCAGATACTGCACACACTACGTACGATGTTCCGCTGCATATTGTTGGGACTAGTTACAACCTAAGAGGTAGTGGGATTCTCGCAGATATCGCTCCAACCATTGTAGAGTTAATGAACATTTCAAAACCCGACGAAATGACGGGTACTTCGTTGCTTTGTTAACTACTAACTACTTAATTTCACGACAAACCCGAAGCGTAAGAAGTTCTAGACCACGCCTACCATCAAGTGTGCCGCTTCTTGTTCGTGCGTCTACAGCGACCGCCTCAGTAAACAGATTCGCTAGCTGTAGGGGTGTCCGTTGTTTTGCCAACTGTATTATGCGGTTGCCACCATCGCCAAAAAGTTTAAGCGATTTTCGAATTTCCGATGGTGAAGAGCCGTGTTGAAGCATGCTTGCAGCAGAACTCAGCCGCCTTGTTAAATCAACAACCGACCACATTAACAACTCTTTGGGTTGCTTTGAAATATCGAGGAGTTCGCCTAGTTTTGTCATTGTTGCACTTTCGTTTCCCGTTAAAACAACTGATTGAATTTCCCACGCCTGCTCTTCACGACTCAAACCAACCATTTCGACGACATCTTTTTTTGTAATTGATGTTTCTGGTACAACTGTTGATGATAGTTTCGACAGTTCTGTATCAAGGCGTGTAAGCGAAAGTCCAATTCGTTGCACTAGGAGTTGAGCCCCATTTGCGTCGAGTGTACAGCCATATTCTTTTTCGCATCGAGCTATGCACCATCTTGCGGTATCTGTCTCGTTGTAATTTTGTAGTTTATAGACAAGTCCGATGGCAGAAACCGCCTTATCTAATTTTCCCGGTCGCCACGTATGTGCCCGAAGGAGCAATGTCGCATATTGCGAAGGGGATTCAGCATATCGCTCCATTGCCCTTCTTGGTGATTTAGCATCCGATCCCTTTGAGGCTAAAAAAGTGTCTGCATTGTCAACAATTACTAATTTATGACACATCATAAGGTCAAGGGTACGAACCTCATCTAAGACGGTAGCAAGATCGACAGAGTCACCGTCGAGTACAACCCTGTCTATCGTTCCGTGTTCCTTTTCAAGGGCTATTTCTAAATCATCGGTGTACTTAGACATTAAAAACTGTTCTTTTCCGTGCAAAATCACCATTCGAATAGATGCGTTGAATTTTGGTTGCTTTCCCATTTGTATTATCTTATCAGGGAGGGGTCCGGTACACCTTGATGTGTTCCAGACCTTGTACGATATTCATATGTTGGCACTTGAGGTTATCGAAGGACCTGATTTGGGTGCGGTTTTTCCGCTTCCCCCAGGTGAACCACAACTGATTGGAAGATCTTCAGAAGCATTACCCTTAAGCGACCCAACAATTAGCAGGAGGCACGCAGAATTAACTCCTGATGGCAGCAAGTGGTACTTACAAGATTTAGATTCTGCAAATGGCACGTTCTTAAACGGAAGGCTCCTTGATCATCGAATTACACTTCGTATGGCAGATGAAGTTGGGTGCGGAGCAACTCTTTTTAGAATTTCAGAACTAGCCACAGTAGTGCATGAAGACATTGAAACTGACACGAATTTTGATACCAGTGCGGAATCAATAGTTGTCACCTCTCCACACTCACTTGAGGCGGCAAAAAACCATCTTCGAATGGTACACCGATTAACCGCCGCAACAGCTGGAACATTTGACATCACAGCAATCCTTCGGCATCTTGTTGCGGTACTAGTTGATGAATTAAAACCATACCGATGCGTTGGGGTACTGTTTGATGATGCCAATGCAATTGGCACAACTGTTGAAGGAACGAAGGATTCGTTAAAAAACAATGCCTCTGTTTTTTCGGAAGCAATCGTCATCCATGCGTGTAAGGAACAGTCTTCCATAAGAATTCCGAGCGTAGAACACGATGTTCGATTTGTTCATGACAGTGGGGTTATTGAGAGCGGTGTGCGTTCTGTTATCTGCGCCCCCCTTGTTGCACATGGCAACATTCTTGGGGCAGTTCTTCTTGAAATAACCTCTGAAAAGAGACAGTGGTCTGAAAACGAGCTTGAACTTTTATCAACAGCTTGTGGGCATGGTGGTCTCGCCCTACTTACTGCCTTTCTCGCTCACAATCGACTCCAACATGAACGGCTGGCCGCAATGGGCGAAACTGTTGCCTCAATCAGCCACAGTGTAAAAAATATGCTTCAGGGATTACGAAGCGGAGCCGGCGCCATTGATTTGGCTTTGGGGCGTGGTGATCTTGAACTGGCCAGAGAGGGATGGCCGATTCTTGCTCGGAACCTAGACAGAGTCTATTCACTTACATTCAACATGTTGGCTTGGTCGCGTTCAAACACCATTGAAATCTCTATGGTACAGATTGAACATATTATTCAAGACGCCACTGAACTCGTACGGGGTGCGTGTGAACGGAAAAAAGTTGTGCTCAAGGTCTCTATCGACTCAGATATGCCTCCTGTTCCCGTCGATGCAACTGCGATATTACAAGTCCTTCTAAATGTCCTAAACAATGCCATCGACGCCTCACCATCTAAGACTGGACTCGTCTCCATCGCTGTTTCAATCGATAGCGAGTGCGAGTTACTTACAATACTTGTTACAGATAATGGTTGTGGAATTGACAGCGAAAGTAAAGATGTTGTGTTCCATGCCTTCCACTCAACTAAAGGTCAACGAGGAACTGGGCTGGGTCTTGCAGTCGCGCAAAAAGTTGTTTTTGAACACAGGGGCTCTATAGAGTTAAGTGAAGTATCGGGGGGTGGTACAAAATGTACTATTTTGCTTCCTTTAACCAGAAATGATGACCCAGCAGATACACATGGACCGCCTAGTGTGGGGCAAAGTGACCGCTTTTAAAAACACCAATCTAACCCGTCCTGCTATGATGCCACACTTCGTAAGGAACCACGAATTACATTATGACAGAACAACTACTCAACTCAAACAACGGCGTTGATCTCGTGCGAGCGATCAACGGTTCACAATCCCCTCCAATAATGGCTTCTTCTTATCAACGTACTAGAGAAATGACTCTTGATGAGTTGATGTTAGAAAATCGTGTTATTTTCTTGATTGGAGAAATTAATCATGCGTCCGCTGCCAGAGTCATGATGCAGATGCTCTACCTTGAGGATCAAAAGCGAGGCCAACAAATAAACCTCTATATCAATAGCCCAGGTGGTGCTGTCGATGACACTCTTGCAATGTATGACACTATGCAATTTATATCCTCTGATGTCGCAACCTACTGTATTGGTCGAGCGTACAGTGGCGCCGCGGTACTTCTCTGTGCCGGTCAGTCTGGTAAAAGGCACATTTTGCCTCACGCAAAAGTCATGATTCACCAACCCTACGGGGGTATCACTGGTCAAACCACAGATATTCAAATTCAAGCCGAACAAATTATCAGCGCAAAAGCAACGCTAAATAAAATTATTGCTTCCCATACAGGTCAGTCGTATGAAACCGTCTCGATCGATGGCGAACGCGATAAATATTTCTCTGCTGCGCAAGCAAAAGCATATGGACTTGTTGATGAAGTATTTGAACTTCAAGACGACAAGAAGAAGGAATAATTACCGATGTCAACCCTTGTACCAATCGTCATAGAAAAAACTGGGCGCGGCGAACGTGCTTATGACATATTTTCCAGGCTGTTAAACGACCGTATTATTTTTATGGGCGGTCCAGTTATGGACGAATCTGCAAACCTTGTTGTTGCGCAACTTTTGTATCTCGCAAATGAAGATTCAAAGGGAGATATCAACCTGTATATCAATTCGCCTGGCGGTTCGGTCACTGCGGGCTTAGGCATCGTCGACACGATGAATTTTGTTCCCTGTGATATTTCAACGTATATCATCGGGCAAGCCGCTTCAATGGGGTCTGTCATTGCGTCTAATGGAACCAAAGGGAAGCGATTTTCCTTACCTCACGCCAAAAATCTAATGCACCAACCATTATTGAGCGGTGTTTTAGAGGGGCAAGCAACAGATTTGGAAATTGAAGCTAGAGAAATGTTACGATTGCGAGATATCTTGTTTCGTATTTATGCAAACGCAACGGGTAAAGACCAGCAAGTTATTCACGATGATTGTGAGCGAAACAAATGGTTAGATCCTAACGAAATGCTTGAGTATGGTCTTATAGACGAAATACTCACACAACTTCCATCAAGTGAGTAACGTATAATGCTACGCATGGTTCGTGCATTTCGTGTAATTCTATTTGTTTCCATAGCCCTGTCTCTATTTGGTTGTAGACGAACGTTGTTTGCAAAGAATCAACAACGAAACCAATTCCAGGCATATAACACTCGACGGTTTGGTCCTCAAATAACAGAACAGCCAAATCCTTTTGGTATTCCCAAGCCCGCACTTCGGCAAAGACTCGGCCCTCAAGATTAATTAATATCGTCCGATATTCGCCTTTGTAAAGTCCAAGGGGGTTGTGTGTCCGATAGACTACGTAGCAGTGACGACATCATGTCACTGGCGAAGGATTTGCCACGAATGAAACGGAATTCAGCACGGATGCTATCAAAACGAACCCAACTAGTTTGGTTGTCTTTTTTCTTTGTTATCCCTTGTGCATTGTTTATGCTTCAGCTTGGCGACAACAACATTCAAGCCGGCATTCTTCTAACTAAAATGGCTCCTGTCGACGAGCGACCTGAACAAGATGTTGTTGTGTCATCCATTACTTCACACACCCATTGGGATTCCATTGTGGTTCATCATCTTGCGCAGCCTGCAGGAAGCCCTGAGTCACTCGAACGCGCACACAAGGAGGCGGGGCTCTCTGGTCTTGGCTACCACTTTCTAATTGGTAACGGAAATGGTTTAGGAGACGGAACGGTCCATGTTGGATATCGGTGGCTCAACCAACTTGCTGGGGCAAGACCAATACATATTGATGCAGCGCAGTGGGGCGATAGCACTATCAGTATTTGCCTTATAGGGAATGGGAACCGCAGACCTTTTACTGAACAACAACTTGTACATCTCTCGCATCTTGTTCAGCGGCTTCAGCTGACATTGCATATCTCCAGTAACAATGTATTTCTAGCCAATGAGGCTGGAGACAAAACCAATTCACCAGGCACGTATTTTGCTGAAGCAAGATTTAGAAGCCAGTTGCTCGATATTCCGTCCCAATAATTTGGGTTTATCAGAGTGTTTTGTCCTGAAAAAGTTGATATGAAACAATTCTCAGGGTAGTCTACACATCACTTTATAGCCCATCATCCGAGGTGGGGGAATGTGAATAGAAACTATGTCTTCCTCAAAAGCACAACCGAGAAAAATTGGTCAGTACACCATTCTTGCAAAACTTGGTGAAGGTGCGGCTTCGGTGCTTTATGCGGTACAAAACCCAAAAGATAAACAGGTTTCCGCACTCAAATATGTTGAAAAAACAGATGACAAATCTCAACGTTTTTTGGATCAGGTAGACCAAGAGTTTGCAATCGGCTCAAAATTAGACCACGAATCTATCCGAAAAATACGGAAACTCATTAAACACCGAAAAAAATTCAAGGTAACCGCTGTCTCCATGATCATGGAACTCGTTGATGCTACGACATTAGATAAACAGATGCCTAGAAACCACCGGCAAGCCGTTCATGTCTTTTTGCAAATTGCGAAAGGGCTCGACCACATGCACGGACGAGGATTTATTCACGCAGATATCAAACCTAACAACATTTTGGTAGACGAAAAGTATCGGGTTAAAATAATTGATCTCGGTCAGGCGTGTGCAATTGGAACCGTCAAAAAACGCATCCAGGGGACACCAGGGTACATGGCTCCAGAACAGGCACACCGTGGAGAAATCACACAAAAAACAGATATTTATAACCTTGGTGCAATGATGTATTGGCTTCTTGTTGGAGAGGTTATACCAACGGCCATGCCTCCAAAAAATACAACTAACAGCCTTGTAAGTGGTGCTGTTGATGCTGACAAGGTCGACTTACCAGTACCCCCTCACGAAAAAAACTCTCGCATCCATACCCTGCTCTCAAAACAAATCATGGATTGTGTTCAGCCCGATACAGATAATAGGCCTGAATCTATGTCCGTTGTCGTAAACCGCCTCGAACTCATAAGAGAAGTGCTAAACGAAGACAAAAAAAAAATACACTAGGTCGATTTGTGGGGTTATTATCCCCACCCATATTAATCATCAATCGGTTTAATTTCCTGTTTTTTACACCGATATGTATCCCTGCTATTTACATATTGTCCATAATCAACCGTCAATTTCACCCCTTCGCCCGCTGTGTGCGATTTGTGTAATTTTTCTAAAAACGGAATGCACCATCCACACGATGTTCCCGCGTCAAGGCATTCTGACAACTGGGATGCTACTGTTGGGTTTTCTCTCACGAGAAAAGAACGAAGTTTTCCTAGTGAAACCCTGTGGCATACGCAAACATATTCTTCACTATTCATCGTTCACGTCTATACCCAAACCTGACAAATGAGATGCGGCTCCTTCACCTTGCCGGTAAAAGTGCCAATTGTTGTTGTCACAAGTTTAACTTCAAACTCTGGGTGTTCATCAAGCCAAGCGTTCACCTGTGTATCAATATATTCGAGTGCATCATCTGTTAACTTGCTGTGAAAGGTTCGAACATGTGTGGCGCCTGTTCCCGTAGTGTTGGGTGTGCGTTGCCAAATGCTTTCTTTTTTCTTTCCTGACCCAAATGCTGTAATCTTTCTGGGCAAACCTACAGATTCTTCCGTTTTTTCAACCGGAACGTCACCTATTTTTGGTATAGGCAGAGGTGGCGGTGGTTCTTGTGTCTGATCTTCAAAAATCCTTCTAAACGCTAAGACCCCTTCTCCTGACAACAACTCATACTCCGACACGGTTCCCCCTTCCCATTTCACCATCATGTTCCATCCTCCGTGTATTTCTCTCCACATAAAAATACTGCCCTTGGAAAGGCGTTTAACAGTACCCCTATCACCCTCTAGTTGGCCTTCAATGTGTAAGTATTCCGGTCTGTGATCTGGTCTAGAATCTAAGTCAACCCACCTGCTTTCATCTAGCAAATCAGGTCTTTCTTGAACTCGGAAACTCACGAGGGGTTTTTCGACCGAGGAATCTACTGCCAATAACCAATCAAAATGAGAGGTGCCATCTGGTAAGTTGTGTTGAAGAACAACAGTGGGAAATGGTGCGTCTTTAGTTGGGGCTGCCATGCGTAACTCCTAGTTATCGATTTGGCAGTAGCGTACCATACGATTGTGGGTTCGGTTTGCCTACATTAACGCAAACAACCTACTCGGAAATCAAGATTCCATGGCTTAGATGACGATGATGTGTGCAACAACCGGATTGCTACCGTATGATGGTATCAGTCAGTTTATCTTATTCATCGTAAACACGCAGAGAGAAAGATTTGCCATGAAACCAATTCAATTGCCACTACTGTTTGTACTCACCCTTACGTTATTTGTTGTGCCAGGCGGATGCTCACAACCGAGCAACCAGTCGCTGTTAGAGCGTGGAAATTATGCGATGTGGCAAGGTCGTTGGTCTGATGCTGCAGATGACTTTATCAAATCTACAAAACAACATCCCGGTGATTGGAAGGCGCAATATCAACTTGGTCAGTGTTATATGAAGATGGGGAAATCTCAAAAAGCCGCTCAATCGCTTGCAATTGCTGAGTCTTTACAGCCACACAATGATGATATTGCTGATGCTTATGCAGAATCTTTGTTGCAGTGTGGTGAGCGAGACCGTCTATTTTCCTTTTTAGAACGAAGAGCCAACAAACAACAAACCGTTCAAAGTTGGATTACGTTTGCATCGTATGCTATGGATCTTGATGACCCTGACGCTGCAACCGAAGCTATTAACAATGCGATTTCTGTCTCTGACGGTACAAGTGCTCGACCGTTTATCATTGCCGCTTCGTTTGCTGAGCGACTTGGTGACGACCCACTGGCCGTTTCATATTGGCAAGAAGCGTGGATTGTAGAACCAGGCAATGATAATATTTCAAACGCCCTTCGTGCTCATGGTATAGTTCCCGGCCCAACCATGACCGGTGTTGACGATAGCGAATAACTTAAAAAGGCCTGCTCTTTTTCTGAGAAAACTGGGTTCTTTTTAAATTTCAATATCCTTCTGGTTTTATGTACAAGAACAAATATCGTCAAGTGGCTTGATTCTACAAAAGTGTGTGCTACTTAAATGCGAGGAAATAGAGCAACTTTTGAAATTTCGGAACCCGGAGTTAGCCCTCCCCACCGAGTGTTTTCTTCGAACGTATTCTCATTTCCATCGAATCCAATCGCTTCGTGGAACGTCGCCATTTTCTTAGGAATTATTGGTGACAATAAGACGGAAGCTATTCGCAACGTCTCTAAACTTTGATACAAAATTGCTGATAGTTCTGGTTTTTTCGTGTCATCTTTTGCTAATTTAAACGGAGCGGTGTCGTTTATGAATAAATCAACGTCTCGGATTAAACCCATCGCAATATCCGCTGCTTTAGCAAGAGAGAAACTGTTCATCAAATCCGACCACTGTACCCGAGAGTGGTTGCATTTCTCTTTCCAATCAAAACCCTCAAACATTATGGTGTCTCCTTCTTGCTGCTCTGGCGGAAGAACTCCGTCAAAATACTTGCCAATCATCGCCGTTACTCTGCTCGTGCAATTACCAACGGTGTTAACTAGATGGGCGGTATAAATATCTTTAAATTTTTCTGCAGAAAAATCTGCATCGGTAGCACCAAGTGGCCCCTGTGTTGTAATGTAATATCGCCAAGCGTCCATGCCGTACTGCTCAACGTATGTCTCTATCAATTCTAGGTCAACAAAATTGCCCATTGATTTTGACATTTTTCTACCCTCACTAATCCAAAAACTGTGTGCGTATATACACTCTGGAAGTGGAAGTTTCAGTGCCATCAATACGGCTGGCCAGATAACAGCATGAAACCATAAGATTTCTTTGCCCACGATATGATAGGTGGCAGGCCAATATTTACTACGATCTTCACAAAGCGAACTGCCCTGATCTCCCATTCCAAGAGCTGTAATATAATTAAACAGTGCGTCAATCCAAACATAAATAACATGCTCTGGGTCTTTTGGCATGGGTATTCCCCACGAAAAATTAGTTCGGCTGATTGGAACATCTTGCAAACCTTCTCGCAAACGGCCTAGCACTTCATTCCTTCTGCCTTGTGGTTGAACGAATTCTGGGGTTGATGCAAACAGCTCTTCGAGACGCTTTTGGTAAGCGCTGAGCTTAAAGTAATAATTATTCTCGCTCGCACGCACAAGTGACTTCCCGCTAATTGGAGATTTGTAATCCAAATCCCTCGCACTCGTCTCGGTGTGATACTCTTCTTGCCCTTCGTCATACCACCCCTCAAACGTGCCAAGGTAAACATCTCCTCGTTCTAACAATGCCGAAACCAGTTGTTGCACCTGCTTTGTGTGTTCCGGATCTGTTGTTCGAATAAAATCATCATTCGTAAGATCAAACATTCCCATGATTGTTTGAAATTCTGCAGAATTTTTATCCGCTAATTCTTGGGGGGATATACCCATTTCTATAGCAGATTGTTCCATTTTTACGCCATGTTCATCGGTTCCCGTGAGAAAAAAAACATCATGACCAAGCAATCGCATTGATCTTGCGTATACATCACACAATGTTGTGGTGTACACATGGCCGATATGTGGTCTATCATTAGCGTAGTAAATAGGCGTTGTTACGTATCGTGTCTCGTTTGACATGTTGCGTAGTGTAAGTAGGATAGCGCCTTAATGGAGCAATAATATGCGTTACATTCTTATATCAATTCTTCTCATTGCAATTTGTGACAATGCTACAGTTGCCCAAGAAGCCCTTGGCGATGGGCGTGCGCTTGACAGCAGTACATCTTCACAGGGTCGACTAAATCTACAAAAAAATCTCCCCGTTGGAGTCCGTAACAAAGACATGCGGCAATCTGGTGTCTTGATGGGGCGAGATTTCAATGAGGGTATTGGTCGTGGGTATAGTGATACGGCTGGTATGCGGTTACTCTCGGACGCTGCAAATAGTGACAATGAAAGTGATTATTTAGATACCCTGTACAACACGCCTTGGTATTGGAATAATTGGAGTACACCATCTGCTCAATGGCTTTCACAGGGAGATCGAAGTTATTTTAATCCAACCTTTATTGATAATTGGTCAACTGCGCCAAAACAAATGTCGCTCGGTAGGAATATTCGCACGTATTCACATGCCTGGAGTGCTGAATCAGCAAAAAAATATAGTGGTGAGGGGGAGAGTTCTTATCCAAACACTTGGACGAAGAGGCAAATTGACCAGTATGGACTAGGGCAGCCCGACTGTCAACAACTGCACATTTGAAAACAACACTGCTAGTGGCAATT
>CAYZEX010000016.1:0-19147 GCA_964477675.1 uncultured Isosphaeraceae bacterium | reverse complement strand
TTATTTTTCTTAAATAAGTAGCCAACCCCACCGTTCAATTGTTCGGTAATTTTTCGGCTACGGCCAATGAAGGCACTCCAGTCAACCGAAACTTCGCCAACATTAATGCCCCACTGTTTACCATGATTCACGGCCTCGTCGTAGATTTCAGCGCCATGCAATAACGCTTTAGAAGGAATACATCCCCAGTTCAAGCAGACACCACCAAGTTTATCGCGGTCAACGCAAGCCACCTTGAATCCCAACTGGGAGGCGCGAATTGCCCCCACATAGCCACCAGGTCCAGAACCAATAACAATCAAATCAAAATGCCGCTGTTTTGTCAAAATACAAACCTTCCTTAATATGATTAAAAAGACGTGCGATGGGAGTATTTTATCGTGGAAAGCAACCCACGCCCTATGCTGCTTAACCCGCTGGTAATACGGCGGTTATGTGTTCTGTTGTACAGGCCTATCGATGAGGGCAAACCTTGCCCGTCGAACAAGTGTTCTCTCGGGTATCATTCGCGGTTCAGCAGGAAAGAGATTACACATGCGAACTGCATTAATTAGTGATGTTCATGGCAATCTTGAGGCACTTACAACTGTGCTCCAGGATATAGGCGATCGCTCGGTTGACCGAATTGTCTGCCTAGGAGATACACTCGGTTATGGTCCAAACCCTGCCGAATGTGTTGATAAGATTGCAGATACTTGTGAATGGTGCCTTCTTGGCAATCACGACTATGGTGCCTTGTACGAGCCAACGAATTTTAATGCAGCCGCTGAACAGGCCGCATACTGGACCCGAGCGCAATTTGATGAAGAAGAAGACAAAGAAGTTGCTGCAAAACGGTGGGAGTTTCTTGGTGGATTACGTGTACGTACTCAAATGGAAGATTTTCTGGCGGTGCATGGCACACCCCGCCGCCCAATTAACGAATACCTATTTCCAGACGATGCAGTTAACTCGCCTGTAAAAATGAAGCAAATATTTGATCGAATTCCCAAACATTCTATGTCTGGGCACACACACGTTCCAGGAATTTTTACAAGTGAACCAGATTTTTATCCACCTGAAGATATTGATGATACGTTCAATTACGCGAACGAAGAACATATTATTATTAATCCAGGATCGGTTGGGCAACCAAGAGATCTTGATCCACGAAGCAGTTACGCAATTCTCGATGATGAAGCCAAAAAAGTTGATTTTTTCCGGCTTGAATACGACATCGAAAGCGTTCGTGACAAAATTTATGCAATTTCCGATCTCAGCAACTGGCTTGGCGATCGACTACGCGAAGGTCGGTAAGACCTGTATGGAAAGTAGGAACACATGACACCACAGGCACGCCGGCGGTTGATTCCAATAATTGTCCTTGTACTAGCGGGTAGCGTTCTCTCTGTTCTTATTTTTGGTCCCAAGAAACCAGAAAATAAAAACAACCAACCAATTCCCGAAGTTGCAACAGCAACTGAAAATCAACCGATTTCCAATGAACCAGAAAAAGAACCTAATGACAAGCCTGATGAAGTAAACGAAAACTTAGAACCTTTTGAAGTACTTAGTTTGATTAGACACGAGAGTGCAACTCCAGAGGTTACACTTGGATCATTAACGGATTATAAAAACTGGAACATGGAGGTTTCGTTTACCTCTGGTGGAGCTGGAATTTCTTCCATTCGCTTTTCCAATATTTTTGAAACCGTTGATGGCAAACTCGCCTGGAAAAAATATAGAGAGAATGGTGGCACACAACCTACAACTGACGATTTATATTTATTAACAGACACATTTGGTCAGAACGATTTTTCTGCACCAGTTTTGAGTGCATACCAAATTATTATTAACGACCAAAGCCTTTCACTAACATCCAAAGACGTTTGGAGACAAACAAACGCAACCGAAGATTCCGTTTCCTATGAAGCAACAGTTGTTGATGCTAATCAAAACAACATCGCGGTTATCGAACGAACTTGGTCTCTTGGGAAAGGGTATGACTTACACGTACAACAAAGTATTAAAAACTTGACAGGGCAGAGGTTTGTTGTGCAGTGGTTGCAATACGGACCCCCAAGTTTAACTGTCGACCGATCTCGCTATATGGACAGAAGACGGTTCCGTTTCGGGTGGGAACTCAGCGATGATTTTGACCCAGATCATGCAGCGCCAATCCAATCGAATGATTTTCTTTACGAATTTGCTGACACAACAAAAGAAAAAGATACAACACTTTGGCCTACGGATGAAACAAGGGATGAGGGGTATAAACTTTCTTGGTTCGCTTCAACTAACCGTTATTTTTCGCTCGCTGTCATGCCAAACATTAATGACAAGGGTGAAGGAAACCGCGTTATTACAGATAAAATAGAAACCATTGCTTGCAGTGTAAGGGGGACTGAGCCATCAGAACACGTTCTAACTGGGTTGTGGAGCCCTAAAACAACTCTTGATGGTGGAAAAATATATGACCTAACAATGTGTGTGTACGCGGGTCCTTTACAACGATCTGTCTTGGACAACCGAGAACCATATATTGCGCTAAACATGCGTGACATGGTTCTTTATCAAATGTCATCCATGTGTGCGATCTGTACGTTTCAATGGCTCGCTGATTTCCTTGCTGTTGTTTTAACAACCCTTGACCATTACGTTGTTTTTGATTGGGGTTTAGCAATCGTTCTTCTCGTACTGATTGTTCGGACCATTCTGCACCCAATTACAAAGAAGTCGCAAATCAACATGCAACGCTTTGGCAAGGTGATGCAAAAACTTAAACCAGAAATTGATAAACTTAAAAAGAAATACCCAAACGACCCAAAGCGTGTACAAACTGAGCAAATGGCATTAATGCAAAAGTATGGGGTAAACCCATTCCAAATGCTTGGATGTTTGCCAATGTTTTTACAAATGCCAATCTGGGTTGCTCTGTACGCGCTGCTTTACTTTATGTTTGACATTCGCCAAGAACCTGCTTTCTTTGGTTTCTTCCAATTATTTGGTGAATGGCCTTTTTTAGCTGACCTAAGTTCCGCTGATCATTTCTTTGGCAAATTTTCAGAACCAAAGCAGTTTCTCTTGTGGAACGTTACTGGAATCAACATCCTCCCAATATTGATGGGTGCAATTTTCTTTGTTCAACAAAAATACATGTCTCCACAAAGTATGGCCACTTCACCGGAACAAGAATCACAGCAAAAAATCATGAAAGTAATGATGGTGGTTTTGTTTCCAGTCATGTTGTACTCGGCCCCTTCGGGACTTACGTTATATATCTTGACATCAAGTGGCGTAGGTATTTTAGAAAGTCGCCATATACGTAAACATATTGATAACATTCCTATTGAACCAAAACCAGCGGGTCAACAGGTTGGTAGCAAGCGTAAGTCTAAAGATAAACAGGGTCGTGCTTGGGCAGATGCCATGGAAGCGCGTCGCAAGAAAGTACAGAACAAAGCGAAAAAGCGTTCATTCAAGAAACGCGATTAAGTTGATTTGAATGGACCTTGACTCCACCATCGTTGCTGTTAGTTCATCAAGAGGTATTTCATCACATGCACTTATACGGGCAACGGGCAGTAAACTTTTTGATTGCGTCGAAACTATTGGTCTAACTTTAAAACCAAGAGAACTCACGGGTTGCAAGATTACACTTCCGCAAGGGCAACTCCCTGTTATCGGTATGGCATTCCAGGCGGCAAGTTCCTATTCGGGTCAGGACACTATTGAAATCATCCTTGTTAATAATGAGTACCTCATTAATTCGCTTGTACAGACCCTTATTAAACTTTCATCTGGAAGACATGCGGAAGCTGGTGAATTTACGGCAAGGGCTTTTTTAAATGGAAAAATAGGTTTGTCGCAAGCGGAAGGTGTCTGCGCAACAATAGCCGCAAACAACGATGCTGAATTGCGTGGAGCTGCAATGCTTCGCTCTGGAGCACTTTCAATCGTCACAGAGCCTATTGCCTCTGAGATTACTCGGGTTCTTTCCCTAGTCGAAGCGGGAATTGATTTTACAGACGAGGAAGATGTTGTTGCAGTTTCTGTTAGTAATCTAAAAGAAATAATAGAACAATGTTTATGCCAAGTTAAAGAAATCCTAACTAACAAAATATCGATGGAAACTCTTCGTAACTTGCCTTACGTTGTTCTTGCGGGGTTGCCAAACGCTGGAAAATCGAGTTTGTTCAACGCTCTTCTGGGAACAAAGCGAACCGTTATTTCAAACCTGTCTGGAACAACAAGGGATGCAATTGCTGAGCCAGTTTGTATTTGCGAAAAGGAAGTGCTGCTTATAGATATTGCTGGCTGTGATGATGTAACAAGTAACCTTACCGCTTCAGTGCAACAGACCTCTCTACAAACTATTGACAGAGCTGACGTTTTACTTTGGTGTGTTGCTCCTGGGCAAAAAGTCGCAAACAAACCCAATAATGCCATTGTTGTACACACTATGGGAGATCTTGATAGTTCACATCCAAAAGCAATCTCTGCTAATAACGGCAAGGGAATAATCGAATTAAAAAAACAAATTGCTCAACTAATTGAACAATCACCTACGGAACATCGTGATGCACCTGTGTTGTTACCCAGACACGAAGAAAGCCTACATACAACATCAATATTGTTAGAAGAGGCATTACTCAATGTACACACTGCAGAACTAGTGTCTGCTTCACTAAGAGAAGCACTTAATAAGATCGGATCGATAACTGGCCGGGTAACTCCTGATGAAATAATTGGAAAGGTGTTCTCGACGTTTTGCATAGGAAAATAATGATGAATTCAGATATTACAATTCGTGTTAGATATAACGAGTGCGACCCAATGGGTGTTGCGCACCATGCGGTGTATCCCGTTTGGTTTGAAATGGGTCGAACTGAGTTGCTCCGTATTCAAGGAGATAACTACTGCGAACTGGAATCGCAAGGATTATTTATTGTTGTTTCTGAACTTGCTGTGCACTATAAGAAATCTGCAAAGTATGATGATTTACTTCACCTAGTTACTTCTGTCGATAACTGCTCCCCTGCTCGAATTAGCCACGAGTATGTACTTCGGCGTGATAGTACAATTATTGCTAACGGAAACACAACTCTTGCGTGTGTCAATTGCAACGGAAAGGCTCAACGATTTCCCGACTGGTTAACTACCACGTAATGTTTTAATGTTCAATTCGTACTCGTATTTGTTTCAGGGTTCTTCCGCTGCGTTCTTGCAATTCTCTTAACAAGCCAGAGCGAACTAAACGATTAATTTGATAAGCAGTTGGTGAACCATCAACAGTTATCTCAAGAACCCCACTTCTTAACGAGGTGGGTATAGTTGTTGCTTGCAAACGCGATGGGATGAGTTCATTCCATGCTTCTTGAATCTGCATTAATTGTTTATTTGTTTTCTTCAGCGATTTACAAACAGAGCGCATGGTTGAGTCTATCCCTAAATCTCTTTTTTTTCTTGATCGCCACTTTCGTAATTGATCTATTTTTGTTGAGGCGTCATCCATGCGTATATCTTATCGACAAATATTTATTAGTTAAGAAAAAACTTCTGACTAGAACCCCGTGCAACATTCACTCTGTGATGTTATCGTTTGACGTATGACAGCAATTCATCTGGAAAACCTTGTAAAAAAATTTGACCAAACAATAGCCGTTGCTGGAATAGACCTTGATATTAAGGCAGGAGAACTCTTTTTTCTGCTTGGTCCATCGGGTTGTGGCAAAACCACTCTGCTTAGAATGCTTGCTGGCTTTATTGATCCAACCTCAGGTTGTGTCCTATTCGGAGAAAAAGAGGTCACACATATGCCTCCTAACAAGAGAAATACTGGAATGGTTTTCCAAAGTTACGCATTATGGCCGCATATGACTGTTTGTGAAAACGTTGAATATGGATTAAAAATTCGAAAATACGTAGCAGTTGAGCGGAAGGCAAAAGCTATTTCAGCATTGGAAAAGGTACATATGGGCCACCTTGCAGAAAGGAAGCCCAATGAATTATCTGGTGGCCAGCAGCAGAGAGTTGCATTAGCAAGAGCAATCGTCGTTGAGCCCGATGTTCTGCTCCTTGATGAACCACTCTCAAATTTAGATGCAAAATTACGCCTAGAAATGCGAAGTGAGATACGGAGAATATGCACATCTCTTGGTATTACAACGGTTTATGTCACGCACGATCAAAAGGAAGCGCTCTCAATAGCCGATCGGATGGCTATTCTAAAGGATGGCGCTGTTCACCAAATTGGAACTCCCAACGAAATATATAGAAGACCAGTTTCAAAATTTGTCGCAGAGTTTATAGGTGAAACAAATTTTGTCGATGCCGCCCCCTCAAACAATGGTCTTGAAACCTCTTTGGGAAAACTTCAATGCCAAATAGTTGAAAACAAAAATGTCACTTCCTGCTCCATTCGCCCAGAATCAATCGTTGTACAAAGTTCCCCATCTTCAATAAATGCCTTTTCCGGATCATGTATCGAAACTATTTATTTGGGCGAGGTCGCGCAACACCAAGTTAAAATGCCCGATGGACTCATACTTCGTGTCACCGAGGTAAACCCAAGCCATATATGCAAAATAGGCGACACCATGCACCTGTATGTAGATCCTATAGATATTGTCCCACTGGTTCAATAATAAGTAAATACCTGTAACTTTGCCTATAAACCATCATACTTACGTTAAATTTTGCGATTTTACGCCTTTGTGATATGGGCAGCAAAATGGCAACTGGGTTATCGGACGTTTTTTATTATGGCATTTGTACCCTTCTAGGGTTGACGTTCCACGTGGAACATGCGATAACATCCGCTCAAGGAATGTTTATGTTCCACGTGGAACTATACTCAACACTGTGGTTAAAGGAGTAACCTGTGGCATCAAAGACGGATAAAAAAAAGCGGCGACTGGGTAAGGGTCTTGGTGGGTTGTTATCAACACCTGTTGAGGTTCTCCCTCGTGTGGCACACGGGGAGCAAACCTTGGTGACCGGCGACGGTAAAACCAATCTTCCCGACCCTCTCGAGACGGTTGAGGACAGAGGAACTGGTCTTGTCTATATTGCAACTGAGCAAATCATCCCAAATCCAAACCAGCCGAGGCAGGTTTTTGATGATGACGGTCTATCCGCCCTAGCTGATTCCATAAAAAACGCAGGCCTAATGCAGCCAATCGTTGTTCGGGAATCGGCAACAGATGGATTGTTTGAACTTATTGCTGGTGAGCGTAGGTGGAGAGCTGCACAGGTTGCCGGTCTTGCGCAAATACCCGCGATGGTTCGAGATCTTGATGACAAAACATCCGCCGAGTGGGCACTTATCGAAAATCTCCAGAGAGAAGATCTCAACCCAATTGATAGAGCAGAGGCTTTCGACCGTCTTGTTGTGCAGTTTGACGCAACCCAAAAAGATATTGCTAGCCAGATAGGGATTGACCGGTCAAGCGTTGCTAACTTCCTGCGTCTTAATGACTTAGAGGGCTTTGCAAAAGACGCAGTAAGAGATGGACGGCTCTCAATGGGGCATGCGAAAGTTATTCTTGGAATACCGGACACCACACATGCAAAAGCAATTGCGAAGAAATGTGCCAATGAACAGTGGTCGGTGCGTGAGCTCGAGAGGCAACTCAAAAAGAAGGTTAAAAAAACAACGCTTCAAAAGAGCGAGCAGGATCCACTTGAAATGTTTATGGATAACTTGAGTAGTCAGCTCGAAGAGCATCTTGGTACTCAAGTTTCAATTACTCTTGGCAAAAAGAAGGGGAGTGGAAAGTTGGTCATCTCCTTCTACGACAATGAACATTTCGAGGGTATCCTTAATACCTTCAAATTCAAACCAAAATCGTAAACTTTACGAAACAGGGGGTTTAATGAAGTCGATGGTGTGGCATGCCTAATGAACTGCCCTGCCATTCCTCTTTATGCATTCCAACAATCGATTCTGCTGAAACCGCTGAACTGCAAGCTAGAAATATATTTATTCGAATTCTTTCGAATTGGGTATCTGATTTATTCCTGCAGCGTGCATTGGAACCTGGCTCCGCTAATAGCAACTTAGATGTCACTAATTACAGGCGCGCGGCATAATTGTTATCGGACCTTATCCGCTCTCTCTTTCGACTGGATTGTAGAGGGTATCGCGTTCTATAGGAGTTAGCCCAGCATCACAAATTGCCCTTCGCAAATCTTTAACTGAACATTCTTGATGTGTTGAGCTTGATGTCACTTTAGTAATGTCGTACCACATTACTGTGCCATCAATATCATCTGCTCCGCACTGCAACATGTGTTGTGCAAGGGGCAGGGTATACATAATCCAGAATGCTTTTATGTGCTGAACGTTTTGGAGCATGAGTCTTGCGATTGCAACAGTTCTTAAATTTTCGAGTCCACTTGGTCCTGGTAAGTGCGCCAGTTCGCTCACTCCCGGAATAAACGGCAAAGGGATAAAGGCTTGAAATAATCCCGAAGATTCACCTTCTAAAGTTCGTGCTTGTTCCTCGCGAATAGTCAACATGTGTTGAATTCGGTCTTCATGTGATTCAACATGACCATACAACATTGTTGCGTTCGAATTCAAACCAAGTTTATGTGCTTCTCGGTGTACATCCATCCATTGTTCACCGCGTATTTTCCCTTTAAACGCCTGGTCGTGAACACGTTCATCAAACACCTCTGCTCCTCCTCCAGGCAAAGAACCCAACCCGTAAGAAATTAATTCACTAATTACTGAGGAAATTCCTGCTTTTCCGTCACGACCGCGTTTTGATATTCTTGCCAAATGGACAATCTCTACAGCAGTAAATGCTTTAATATGAATGTTTGGAGCAATCTCTTTGATTGCTGTTAACATTTCAGTGTAATAGGAAAATGGTAGCCATGGATGCAGTCCTCCAACAATATGAACCTCTGTAGCCCCTCCATCAACTGCTTTTTCTGCTTCGTTTCGGATATCATTCAGTGAATATTCGTATGCGCCATCTTGATTTTTTTTTCGATAGAAATCGCAAAACTTACAACTCAGTGCGCACACATTTGAATAATTGATGTGTCTGTTGATGTTGTAGTACGCAACGTTGCCGTGTAACTTCTTTCGAACAAAATCCGCCAATGAGCACACTGTCCAGATGTCTGGCGTTTCGTACAAACACATTCCATCGCTATGTGTTAATGGAATTCCACCTTTTACTTTATCGACAATGTCTTGAAGTTTTCCATCTGTTGGAACAATATTCGACGTTGGATGTGTTGCAAGTGAAGGCATAGAACAACGCATTTTATCCTAATCACAAGTGTCAAAGTAGGGGATTTGTGCGGGTTATCAATTCATCTGATTAGTCTTTACTTATTCAAACCAAAACTAAGGACTCATAACTACCGATGCACTCCAATGCCATGATTGCTCATTTTCACTTACCCTCAACACCTCTTGATCCCATTCGCCTATCTAATAGGGCATCGTTGCCATTTCCAACCGAAGCGGCTTCTGACCTTGGATCAGAGCGATGTAAGCGGTACGACGAGTTACTTCTTGCAGTAGATGAAGCAGAAATACGCTTCCGAGAATTTGCGTCAATTATGGGTTTGTGGGATGCAGACGACGATGCGCCTTTTGCGGCGTAGAGTGTTTTCTACGGGTTTTCGTGGTATTAGTAATAAAGTTGGTGCTAACTGAACAGGCTATTGAGGGGTTGGTGTAGTTTTCATGGGGTTGGATGTTATCCGGGGGTCCGTGGTTGGGGGTTTTTGTAGAACAATTTCTAGTACAAATGAAGCGAGTCGTCGTCTACGATATGCTTCGTTTTCAAAAAATTGAAGGGATCGAACATCTGGGTGATTTGGCGTTCTGTTGATTCCTTTTAAAGTTGTAAGTGATTCAACTTGCACCATATTTTGAGAGGTGTCTATCGGCTCTTGCAATTCGCTGATTTGATTAATCAACGTTGTTGGTAATTCTCCAATGTAATATGTGGTTCCAGCAGGAACAATAGGAATTTCACCAAGGGGGGTTTGGGCGTATTCAGAGTTCCTAAACACCGCAGACAACCCGCCGGATTTTCTTACATAGATAACTTCACTACCGGCAACCTTGTATAGCTTCTCAAAGGAAGTATCAAGTCTCAAATCGAGGGGCTGCACTCTAAACGACTCGCTTATCGTTCCTCGATCTTCTACACCGGACTCTATCGGAATTAATTCCACGGGTTCTGGATCAAGAAGAACCAAAAAACAAGTGAAAGTAAGCACAACCGTATGGAAAAAGGTCACAGGTTGAGTATAGTCCACTTTATGGCAAAAGTACTATCTATAAATGTATCAAAAGGCGGAATTCCAAAACTTCCAGTTGACTCATGCGCGGTTTCTTTCGATGGTCTTGCGGGTGATGGGCGTGACCATGACAAACACATTTCAAGAGACAGGGCAGTGAGTTTAATTGACCGAGAAACTCTCGACCAACTCTCAACGGAGGGATATAAGTTGTGCTATGGAGCGGTCGGTGAAAATTTAACTGTCGAAGACCTTGACGTTCAATCCCTTGAGCCAGGCGATAAACTCATTTTTGTGGGAGGTGTTGTTATCGAACTTGTTGAAAGTCGAAGACCCTGTTTCGTTCTAGATCCTCTTGGTGTTGAACTTAAGAAAGACATCGTTGGGCGGTGTGGTTATCTCGCAAAAGTTATCACTGAGGGTGAAATGAAAACGGGTGAAACTATCGAGGTACAAAAGGTAAGCATGTAAATATGTGGCCTCATACCGTTGCTATTTTAATTGGTGGACAAAGCAAGCGGATGGGATCGCCAAAGCATCTGGTGGAATTACCCAATGGAAAAACAATGTTTGAAGAAATGGTGCAAATATCTTTTACCATTGCAAATAATGTTGTTGTCATTGGTGGAGAAATCGACGGCCAAGTTTGTGTCTCTGATTTGCGTAAACAGCACGGTCCCGTTGGTGGCATAGAAGCTCTCCTTCATTCTGAAATTGATTCCAGATACCTTGTTCTTGGTTGCGACATGCCGACACTTACTAAGAAGGATGTTATGCCTTTACTGGAGTCTGAGGATAATGCGGTTTTTAGTTACAACAACCGAATCCTGGGATTGCCACTAGCCATTAGTGGTGACGAACGATTTTCTTGTACCGCATATTTAGATTCAGGTGGAAAGTCTATCTGGGGCTTTGTCACTGAAATTCAACACACAGTTTGTCCATTGGATGAAAGTACATCTAAGTTATTTAGAAGTATTAACTCACCCGATGATCTCGACATGTTCACCCTTGAATAAAGGTGTTCTAGATTCTTCATCTACTCTGTGCGACAACAGAACATTTGCTTCAGGAAAGTACATAGCACAGTTCCCTTTTGCAATATCAACACAGCGGACAATTACTTTCAGTTCGCCAGACGTTCCACGCACAGTAACTGATTTGTCTGCCTGTAACCCAAATTCGGCAATATTGTATTTGTTCATCATCACAATATCTCTGCGTGTTTGTTTTCTCAACACATCTTCTTCCTCGTATACGACGGTATTAAATTGTCCCTCGCTACGTATAGTCATAAGTCGCATGGTGTTTTTCTTCGCAATACTTTCTTTGTTAAGAGAAACCGTGTGTGCCTGCGCTTTTTTGTTCGGGGTTGCAAACTTGGGTGAATGAAAGGTACGCCCGATTATTTGATGTTCTTCTGTAGGATTAAACCCGTGTATACAGTTTGCAATTAATTTTCGTATTGAATCGTGATTGTTATAGTCTTTCCAATTAATAACACCCACGGATTTTTGGGCAAGTGTTGAAATAATGTCCGTTTCACTTCTTGGTCCAACGTGCCTTGGAGTACCGCCAGAACTTCTTCGTACATAGTTAAACATAGACTCCTGTGTTGTAGCCTGATGTTCTTCATCACGTGCAAGAACTGGAAGAATTATTGTTTCCTTGCCGCGCCCTAAAATGTGTCCTTGGTTTAGTGTTGTTGACATATAACAAACGGAACCTATATTAGACATCGCGTCCACCGCAAATCGTGTGTCCGGATTCGATCCAACCAAATTACCTCCAAGACAAAGAGCAAAATCAATATCGCCACGATGTGATGCTTCGATACTCTCCATCGTGTCAAGACCGTTTGTTGTTGGGAGTGTTACCTCTAGTTCTTTCTCGATTGCGCGTATAAAGGTTTCATTCAGATTAGGAACAACACCAACAGAGCCCATGCCCTGTACATTTGAGTGCCCACGAAGGGGAAGGAGACCCGCGCCTTTTTTGCCAAGCATTCCTCGAGCCATAGCGGTATTGGCAATCATGCGAACACCATCTACACCGCCCTTTACGTGGGTTATCCCCATTGCCCAGCAAAAAATGGTGCGCTTTGAGGTCGCATAGACACCTGCTATTTCTGCAATCTCTTTTTCGTTGACTCCACTTTGTTCTGCTATTACTTGCCATGTTGTGTTGCTTGCCTGTTTAAGAACATTCTCAAAGCCATCAACATGTTCGCTAATAAATGCGTTGTCAAGAGCATCGTACTCTCCTAGCCATTTGATAATACCAAGCAACAAGTAAATATCGCTGCCAATATTTGGTTGCACGTAATAATCAGATATTCTTGATCCAAACAGTAAACTTCGCCAATCGCTTGGTATTTTGAAGTTGCATAATCCCGCTTCTTTAAGTGGATTAATAACAATGACCTTACCACCTCTGCGGCGAAGTTCAACAAGTGATTTTAATAAGCGCGGGTGATTTGAAGCGGGATTGCACCCAATCAAAAAAACTAAGTCGCATTGTTTTAGGTCGTCATAAACAACAGTGGCAGTTCCTGAACCAGTTACGTTTTTTAATCCAACACCACTCGCTTGGTGGCAATAGTAGGAACAGTTGTTGATATTATTTGTTCCACGAATGCGTGCGGCTAGTTGCAGTAAAAAACCCGCCTCGTTGCTTGAACGCCCGCTGCAATAATAAAACGAACGATCTGGGTTCGTGTTTTTGATTGACCTAGATATCTTTTGTAGTGCCTCGTCCCACCCGATTGGTTTGTAATACAGGTCAAGAGAACCTGCGATAACTGGAAATGTGAGCCGTCCACAGGTCTCCAACTCTCTAGGTGACATTGAGGACAGCTTTTGAATGGAATGTGTCTCAAAAAACTCTTGAGTAATAGCTCCCTGCATATCAGCGGCCATTGCTTGAACTGATTTTTTGCAAAACTCTGGATAGGAACCAGCCTCATTTACCATTCCTCCTCGCTGTCCGCCCATTCCAAGAGCACAGGTTTTACAGGCGTTCTTTGAGCGCATCGCCTTAAACATTGCAAGGAAACCACCTGCGTGTCGAGCTTTTTTTAGGACATAAGCAATAGAATGGAAGCCACCAAGTGCCATACTATTTAAGCGTGTTTGTCTAACTCTTCCTCAACGGTCTTCATAAGGGACGAGACCATTTCTGTAGTAAAGTCAAACTTTAATCCCGCCGCTTCAAACAATGTTGGCAGTGGTTTACTTGCGCCAAGTGACAAACCGTTTTTGTATGCTGTAATAGCGGTTTCTGGGTTGTTTCTATATTGCAACCACATTTGAAGAGCGCCAAGTTGAGCAATACCATATTCGACATAGTAGAACGGAACTTCAAACGGATGTAATTGCCTGTGCCAAGCGGCTTCTTGTTCTGCCTCAAGTCCAGACCAATCCACTCCACCACCAAATCTTTCGCCAAGTTCAAGCCAATGTGCTGTTCGTTCGTCGCGTGTGTGTTCGGGGTTTAAATAAATCCAATGTTGAAACGCATCAATTGTTGCAACCCATGGCAACACACTTACTATTCCTTCAAGATGTTTTCGGATTGCTCGTTTTATTTCGTCGGGAGAATAAAACTCATCTAAGAACGGGTAAGCAAGTGATTCCATGCTCATCGATGCAACTTCAGCAAACTCTAGTGGGGCACTCCGATACCAAACCAAATCATCATGGCGGCAAAGCATGTAATGAAAAGCGTGCCCCGCCTCATGCACCATGGTGTCAAGGTCTCGTGGCAAACTTGCTGCATTCATAAAGATGAACGGTTTTCTAATTCTATCTCGGCTTGCTTGATATCCACCGGGCGCCTTACCTTTCCGTGAAGCAAGGTCTAGCGAATACCCACCATCTCGCATGGAGTCAAACATATCGCCTAGCCCACCATCCATTCGATGAAACAACTTTGATGTTTTCTCAATTAAATCATCTGCCGTTTCAAATGGTTTCAGCGGGGCGTTTCCATGTGGGTCAACTGCTAAATCCCAAGGTCTGAGCGAATCAACACCAAGTGCATCTTTGCGTTCCTGTGCAAGTTTTCGGACAATTGGCATACAAGATTTTTCAATTGCATCATGGAATGTAATGCAATCATCTGGTGTGTAATCAAAACGGTGTTTCACAGCGAACATATATCCACGGTACTCCTCGAAACCTGCGTTGTGCGCTGTTTGGCTTCGATTGGCAACCATCTTGTCGAAAATACCATCAATAGCATCGCGGTCTTGAAGGCGTCTTTCTGCAACTGCTCGCCATGATAGTTCACGAACAGTTCTATCTTGTTTCTGTTGATAGACACCCATTTCTGGCATTGTTTTTTCTTCGCCGTCAAAGTTCACCATCATTCTGCCACAAATTTCTGAATACTCTTGGCCGAGTTTTGTATCTTCGGTCTGTAGAGGAACATTTTCTTCTCTAAAAATTTCAACATCAGCAAACCAGTCTCGCAACAGCACACTGTACCGATCTTGATCAAGTTCTCCGATATGCTCGCTTCGAACAACTTTTTTGTTTAATTCAAACTCAATTTTTTTAAGTTCTGGTTCCACGTTTTCAACGAAAGACAAGAAGGCCTTTTTAGCCTCTGCGTCTTCGGTGTTACAGGTCATGGCAATATATAAATTAGATCCAGCTTCAGCAGCTGTGGCATCAAGTTCACTTCGGTCAAGCAAGAACTGCTCAAGGCATCCACTACATTTAAACTCTCGGTCAAGAAGTTCTTGGTAATAGGGTTGTAAGTTGTCCCATGAAGTTGCATCAATATCTGCTGGAACAAAATCGGTAATCATCATTGTTGTCATGTTTTCTCCAATGCCTTTTAGCAGGTTCGTGTTGCTAAAGCAACGTGTTGTGTATGCGCTTTAATTTGTTTAACTACTTGATTTGCAGAATCTTCATTATTGCAGATTATGAACATTGTTGAGCCGCTACCTGAAAGATGAATCTCTTTTCCAGTTAGCGTTTGTAATTCTTCCATATCCTGCTTAAGGCGTTTTTCGACGATAAATGCTGATGTGAGCAAATCATTCTCGCCACTAGTTGGGGGAGATGTTTGCAGTGTAGCAAAGGCCTTATATACGTCGGCGGTTGAGCAGCTGTATTCGGGAACTATAAGGACCACGTGCATTTCATCAAGTTCAACTGGATTTACTACGTCACCAATTCCACTAACAATTCCGGCACCACCACTTAAAAAAAATGGGATATCTGACCCAAGCGTGGTAGCTATATCGTGAGGGTTAACATCCAAATTAAACAGGCTGATTGTCGCCTGAAGCATTGCTGCTGCATCTGCTGAACCTCCGCCAAGTCCACCACCAACAGGAATTCTTTTTTGCAATTTCATTTGAACCGGAAGCGTATTCCCAACCTTTTCTTCTAAGGCTCTATGAGCACGTACCGCCAAATCCCGTGTCACAGGCCAATCAATCTCAGTCATTCTTGGGGCATCTTCATGCCACAAAATGGCATATCTCGAAAGGGCATGGTTATCGAGGCGAGTTACTTCAAGAGTGTCACACAGGGCAATTCTTGCCATTTTTGAGGTAATGGTGTGCATACCCGTTTCTGTAAGTTTCCCAACTGCGAGCGTGAGGTTTATTTTTGCCTGCGCTTTAATCTGGACTTGTTTTGTTTCCATATTTTTTTAAGACACTTGATAGGTATCATGTACATTGTATGAGAAAGAAGGTTCTTGTAGTCGTACTTCTTTTTATTGCTGCCATTGCAATTGGTGGTTATTTTGCGCTGCCGCCCTTGGCAACCAACATTATTCGAGAAAAGATTCTTGAAAACCCTGCAAACAGTGTGGGTGAAATAAATTTTTCTTGGAGCGGTCCACAATACATCAAGAATCTACATTATCAAGATGGTGCCAATAGTGCAGACGTTCATGTGACGTTAGACGGCACTCTGCTATCACTTCTATTCTCTGCTACATATCATGTTGAAGTTGTTGGCGATATTGCTATTGATGTAACAGGCGATAGCGAGAAGAAGACAGAAGATTCACCGCCTTCTTCTAACGAATCTGTTGCGTTCGCACTTCCAGGAATTAAACTCAGCGCAACCTTTAACACCATTACATTTGTAAGAGAAGAAACACAAAATTTCAGCGACGTACATTGCACTTTAAAGATAGAGCCAGGAAGAATTTTTCATGTTGAAGCAGAGGGCAAAACGGATTCGGGGGGGTTTTTTGTTTTCGATGGACATGCCCCAAACTTATTAACAGAGGATGGCCTACTAAACCTGAATGCGAGGGGTAATTTCGATTTTAAAATCAGTGACACCACCATCCCCCTAAATGTTGATGCGTTAGATTGGTCAATACTTTCCCTATCAGGAAGCGTCAGCACTTCAAAACTAAGTGAAGCTGTGAACTTAAATGTAGTGGGAGAACTTGCCGAAGGCAACGAACCGATGCGTAAATTTTCGACAAGAGGGATAGTAACTCTTAGTGGTATAAATATTACCAATGTTGAATTAACAACTAACTTATTCGAGAGACTTGTTCCCAAAATCACTACTGACTATTTAAAGGGAAAGGTTAAGTTCGAAACTAAACTGATAGAATCAGTATCTATTCCAATTCATAAACCGAAGAAACTACTTGGTCAAAAATGGAAAACCACCATTACAATCAACCCAGAGTATCTACCGTCTGATTTGCTAGGTACAACTACCACAGCGACTATCCAGTTGGTTGAGGGTGATGGAGAAAACGTTATTCATGCCACTGATGGCAGGTCGTTTATATTGGATAATAAAGTGGAAATAACTAGGATAGACAAGTTGGTTGCATCGCTCAAATTTTCTGACGATGAAATATCCACGCATGGAGACAGTGTTGCTTCTTGTCTGATACATGCATCCGGCTCGCTTCCAAAGTCTCTGCTAAAGGACCTAGGCCCGGTGCTTTCAGATATTGCCTCTGTAAACTCACCAGTTATATTAGAACTTTCTGAACTAAAGATTGACCGTGGCGAGGATTCTATTTCTTCTCTATGTGCGAATTTAATTCTTACAATTGGCGATGTGAAACTTGACAGAGAGTCTCACACGTTACCTTTTTTAAACCTTGAATTGTTTGGTTCTAAAAATCTTGTTCCTGCAAAATTTGATCCCATTAAAATCAAATTTGAAGATGGTGTGGCTACGTATGAAGAATTTCGGCTAATCGTTCATGATAAATATTCTATTTCCTACTCTGGAACTGTGAATTACAACACAAGGGAACTCAATCTGAAATACATTATTCCACCAGCACTCTCTGGAGTACCGTTTGATGTGGTGGCAACGATTACTGGGACCATTGACAACCCAATACTAAACCTTCCAGCTTCAGTGATGGACACTTTAGAACGCTTGTCCAAAAACATAAATCCAATCGTTGGCCAAATAGAACGTTTTTTTAAAGGCAATAACCCGCTTGATAATATTGAGGATTTTCTGGATTTAAAATAGATGCCCCATGGGCTAAATGTTTTTAGTCGCGCAAGAGGCGCGTAAACATGTCTGTAGAAAACAATAATACATATGCGACTAATGGGAAGAAACTACCTATTAGGAAAAATGCTCCCGGTTCTGTCCATGAAGACATCGTCAACGGTGCCCCGTCGCTACCTGTCCAAAATGTATATACCAACATGAAACCTTTGATTGCTCCGATTGCACTGCAACAAGCAAACACAAATGGTCCAAGTAATACCATCACTCTTGAAAATAAAACAAAGAGGTTTAACAACTCTTCTTTGGGTGTAACTATTTTAAAAGCAACCCTGCTCAAAGATGGACTCAGCGCAAGACCCGAAGACAGAACTAGCGTTAATAAAATCAAGGCGCCATACACTGCTGGCCAATAAAAATCTGTCATAAATGACGTCAAAAGAAGCCCAACAAATACTGCTGCTCCAGCAGTAATCATCGAAACTCCAATGAGTTCGATCGTTTTGTTTTCTCGAATTCCAATTATTGAACTCGATGACATTTGTTTACCGGCGTCAGAACAACAGAAGGTTGCAACGAGGCCAATTGTAGACAAAAGTGCCCACCCAAAAAACACCAACGGCAACGAGGATGTTGAGTTGTCCACAGCTCCTATTCTTACAGCGAACAAAGTAAGTGCAAGCAATCCTATAGCCTGCAATATATAGCCACACTTTCTTACGATCGTCGCGTGGTGAACAAATATGTTTTTCCTGATATAGGATTTTGTTGAATGCAGCGTAGCGGTAGCGGTCTCTTTTTTTAATTTCGCCGGTATTTCTTGTGCAATAATATCAGTATCCAAGAGGGGATCTGTATCTTCGGGCTCTTGGTCTAACAATGAATCGTAGTTTTTATCGGTGACTGATAACACCTCTTCATCAAGCAAATCAACGGAGTCTGGGTTCATGGAATAGACCCCCTCCTTCTTGTGTTGTAATTTGGCTTCACAAAAGGTGTCTGATAGTTTTGGAACACTACCTGCCTCGTACCATTGATCTGAGCCACTTTGGCACATTTTATCTGAAGGAAGAACCCCTCCTGCGAGAATTTTTTTCTTCAACTGGCTACGAGTATAAATACCCACCTCTTCGCCGTTTCTCAGAATCATATACGTTTTCATAACCAGAATCCCTTTAAGAAAATACCAAGATTGATTATATGTTTTTAATCAATGAATTCAAGTAAAAACCGAGTACTATGTCCATTTATGTCAAAATGTAAATGGTGTGGAATTGATCCGGTATACGTTGCATATCACGATAATGAGTGGGGGGTTCCTGAGCACGACGATCAAGCACTCTATGAAAAATTGTGCCTAGACGGTTTTCAGGCTGGGTTGTCGTGGATTATCGTGTTGAAAAAACGCGAAAACTTCAGGG
>CAYZEX010000015.1:0-19864 GCA_964477675.1 uncultured Isosphaeraceae bacterium | reverse complement strand
AAGCACCGCATTTGGTCGAATCACAGCCCCCTCTTCAATTCGAATTGCTCCCACGGATGCATCGAGAACCGCGCCCGGAAGTATCTTCGCTGAAGGATGAACATCAATTCGATGGTCGCCATAACTCGCGGCATCATATTTACCATCAAGTGGTTGGGCATTTTCTAAATCAAAAGTAAGTAATGCAGGCAAGTGATTGAGAATATCCCAAGGGGATTCGATTCGTGGATGATCGACTAATGATGGTTCTTTTCCAGATATGTGCTTGAGCCCTGTTCGTGATGAAATCATCTCCGCCCTTTTATCATCTTCACAAAGAAAGCCCGCAGGAGAACATCCCATCTGTTTTGTCAATCGTTCCAGCGTTGTAATCCCACCAGTACGTTGTTCAAATGTTGCTCTCAAGTCAGATAACGGCGCAAGTGATTCTCTATATTCATCTTTGATGTACCACGAGGTCATGTTCGTATTATCTCCATGTTGCCCTTCTGCCAGTTGGTGAATGGAATTTCCACAAACCTATTGTCGAAAGGAAACACCATCCAAGTGGTACGGCGAGAATACCCGAATAGATCGCTGTACCAAGAAGATTAATTAAATCCCCAAAACCACCGCCTGAAAGCGGTGGTGTCCAAGGTAAAATGCCTCGAACTATGAATACGAGAGCTTCCGTTGCTCCAGTAATCAGAACTGCTCCCGCAGTTAAGACGGCAACAGTAAATACCCTGCGGCGAAAAACTATATTACGTATTTTTAGTACAAACAAAGTGGTTATAAGGAAACCCAGCGCATGTGGACCAATGAGATGTGCCCCACCAACAAGTTCGCCATGCCCGGGTGATAAATCAACCAACATACCTAGAATTAATGTAACTACCAATGCGATAGTTTCAGGCGCAAACAATGCAATAAAAACAACAAGGCATGGCATTGCAAGGGGTGTCAAAGACCCAACCGATCGTAAAGTAAAGATTCCAGAAAAACTTGAGTCAAACGCAAGAGTCAGAATTGCAGCAATAATAACTATTATGGCTCTCATTCTATGCTCTCCTCACCTGTACCCAAAACGACTACACGAGACATATCGCTTGCTCTTTGCCTTGGAACAATTACAATCTTTTGCCTTAGAGGTGCTTCATCAAGTTGTAAAACTTCTGACACAACGCCAAGAGTTAAACCCGAACATACCAACGGCCATGAAGGATCATCAAGTTGCACTAGGTCTCCAACAAGAACCATACTCGTTGCAGGCACTTTCGCAGTCATATAAGGGGCTCCACTGCTTTGCATTATAATTTCAGCAAGAAGAGGTGGACGCTCGGATGTTGGATGCGCTGGAACGATTGCCCCACGAGTTAATCCTGTATCTTTGTTCGTAACGGGTCTCATTTCTATTCGAGTTATACCTATCCGAGAAATTCTTCCAACTATATCTCGCCCTACAATCACAACGTCGCCATCTTGTATCCTCCCTGATGCACCGCGAATTTTTTTTAATTCTAAAACTCCAGCACTATCATTTGGTCTTTTTCCAGTAATCGCAATTGGAATGATGATTGGTGGTTGCGGGCTTCGCAATGCAGATTCTGGCAACGCTTGCAGTTCCCGAAGTTGATCTGCTAATTCAGTACTCCGTAACATTTGTGCGTGATACAACTGTCTGTAATGGTCACGCTCTGCAATTGCTAACTTGTTTCGTTCTTGTTCATCTGAGGGTAAATCTGATGGCTCAATGGCTGGTCGAACCCAACCAGTAACTATTACCCCAAGATGTGAAAAAGGCGTGACAGGGACTCGTACAAGGTCCGCGACATCCGAAGTCCAGCCAAGCCACGAAACTGGAACCAGCGACAAAAAAACAGTAATGCCTATTACGATTGGTAAGACATTGGCGCTTTTACGAGTTATTCCGTAACTGCTCAACAGGTACAACTTCAATAGTTCAGACTAGCTAATCATCCATGTCCGATTCTAAGACAGCCTTCCAAACTTCAAGATTATCAAGGTAAATGCTTGTTCCTTTTGCAACACACGTGAGAGGATCATCTGCAAGCGTAACGTCAAGACCTGTTGCTTCAGCTATAACAGTATCGATACCTCTTAGTTCCGCCCCGCCACCAGCAATATAAATTCCATTCTCAACAAGATCCGCAGATAATTCTGGTTCTGCTCGTTCTAGAGTTCGCTTTACAACTTCAATGATAGCTTGGATTGGCTCATGCATTGATTCGCGAATCTCTTCACTTGTCACAGCAGTTTTCCTTGGCATACCAGTTATGTTATCTCTTCCCCGTACATCAATTGTTTTTTCTTTTTCCATCGGCGCTGCAGAACCCACTTCTATTTTTATGCGTTCTGCTGTTTGTTCGCCAATTGTAAGACTATAGTTTTTCTTCATGTAACTAATAATTGCTTCATCAAAGTCATCACCAGCAACACGTACCGATTCGCAGGTAGCAATATCTCCCAGCGACATAATCGCCACTTCAGTTGTGCCACCACCGATATCAACAATCATAGAAGCTGTTGGTTCAACAATTGGCAAATCTGCGCCAATGCCAGCCGCCATGGGTTCTTCTACAAGATAAACTCTTCTTGCGCCTGCACGCTCTGCCGAATCTAGAACTGCACGTTTTTCTACAGCAGTAATACCAGATGGAACCGCAATCACAACCCGCGGACCAATGACTCGACCGCGTCCACTGACTTTGCGAATAAAGTAACTGAGCATCGCCTCTGTGATTTCAAAGTCACTAATGACGCCATCCTTCAAGGGGCGAATTGCCGTTATGGATCCGGGTGTCTTGCCAAGCATCTCTTTCGCACTGAATCCAACTGCGTTGCCGTTATTAAGTACTCGATTGGTACCTCTCTTAACAGCAACAACCGAAGGTTCATTTAAGACAATGCCCTCACCTCGAACACAAACGAGTGTGTTACACGTTCCAAGATCAATCCCCATATCTACACTAAACCAACTAAGTAACTTGTCAAACACGATATTCGCTCCTCATCGCATACCCACAAGTTCAAACAATTTGAACTTAACTACTGGGATGATACGGGAAAATAGCGGAACCCATTAGAGGTTCACTGCTGATCAATTAAAACGAGTGGTCCACCCTCAGATAGATTTGAGAGTTTTGAGTGCTCTGTGTTCACCAAATACATCCAAGCGGCCCCACAAGCCAGTAATAAAGTCGCTACGAGCAGTAGAGCTGTAAAGACATCAAGGCTTGGTTTTCGAGTTGCTGGAGAAGCATTTGAGGGAGCCATGGTCAATTACGCCCTTTTACTGCGTACACAGCGGAGCCAGGTACTACAAGACCCCTTTCAGGATCTTCCAACGATACTCGTCCAATCGATCGATTGATATCCACTTCCACCACTTGGAGTCGACCAAGAAATGTACCATTTTTCCCGACTGTCATAATCCAGCCCTTTTGGACACCATCCCTTGAACCTGCGTCTACCTCGACAAGTACGTCTTCGCCATCTCGAGATACTGTCAAAATAGTTGAAGAAAGTGTTCTGTCTGGTGCTGAACCGCTTGAAACTGTGGCAACTGCTTCAAGAGCACCATATTTTGAAATGTATGATTCAAGTTGAACTCGCATAGCATCGATTTGCTTTTCCATTTCATGCCGTTCTTCTTGGGCCTTGCGTTGTGCACGAATTGCTCCCTGCATATTTTGCCGGGCTTCATCAAGATCGTCTTCCATTTTCATAATCATACGTTCAGCATCAATGACATCGTTTCGCAGAGAATAATTTTCATCAACAAATCGCTGCTTTAATTCACTGTTAACTTCGCTAGCGCTTGAAAGCGCTTGAAGATTTGCACCACTCTGAGAAAGTTGTGTTTCCATCCGTGCAATTTGAGCTTGTAACGACTGAATTTGTGCTCGTGAAGTACCCTGATCTCCCTCGAGGGTTCTTACTGTTGCATCACGGGCATCAATCTCATTCTGCATTTGTGTACGTTGTGCAAACAACGCTGTTTCGGCATCACTTGCCCGAGTCATTGCAAGTTTTTGTTGGTTAGAAGCGGCTTGGTACTTTGCTCGATAACTGTTCTCATTAGTCGCGTATGTTGCCACTAGTGGAACCATAGCAACAGCTAGTAACGTTACGAGTACGATAAAAATTTTAGTTAAAATATGCACGTGTAAACCTCTTGCTCTAACAGTGGTACTCTGGGTGACATGAGGACTTGCAAACACAATGCAACCCTACCCGTACGCCCACCAAATCAAGAGCAAGTTGTACCCTCATCCCGACCATATGTCAATCGACTATTGCCATTGAATCGGTGTTATTGATACGTAGAACCGCTCCAGCAGCCGAAATTTGCACCAATGGGTCATAATCCTCCATCATCAAAGCAAGTGGTCCCAAACTAAGTTGATTTCCATGTACGCCTAGGGCGGTGGCGCTTTGTGCTCGCAAGGTTGATGAATCGCTAGAAGTAAATTTCAGTACCGCTTCCAACGGCATGCGACTTGGATTAATTTCGGCGAGGGCTGTTGCAGCCACCAGTCGAATTTCGTCAGGGTACCTATTTGGAGTAAGCACAATTCCTTCAAGGGTCGAGGTAACTTCAATATCCCGTAGTCTCCCAGCTATTTGGCATGCTATCGCTGTCACTTCTGCTTCTTTCGAAGAGCTAAAAATAGCCGCGCGAATAACTTCTAACTCTCTCTTCTCTCCAAGCATAATAAGTGCTTCAGCTACTTGCAAGTTTATGAGGCGTCGTCGGATGGGTGTAACTGTATCGGGAGATGTCTTTAACGCATCTCGTAAAACTGATTTTGCAGAAGTGTTTCCAAGCTTTCCCATAATCATCGCTGCATTGCCGCGCAACTCTGGGTTATCGCTATTAAGCATAGTAAATAGAGGGTTCAAATCAACACTGCTTCCACACTTGTATTTCGAAAACATGGTAGCAGCTTGCACCGATTGAGATGAATCCAATAGCAGAGGTTCAAGAAAAATCACTTGATCACATAAATGTTGTTCACCAACCATCATCGCGGCAACAAACCGGACGCCCCGATTCTCATCGCCAAGTCCTATCCGAACCGCAGTTTTCAATACATCGTTGGGTGCATACCTAAGTGCTTCTATTGCATTTGCTCGTAACCTTGGATCTTCAGATTCAGACCCTTGACGAAGAATATAAAGTGCTTTAGACCGAACAGTGTTGCCGTCAACAACCATTGCAGAGGCATTTTGTCTATTCGCATTAACTGCTTGTTTCTTTGTACTCCAAGGTTCTTCACTCGCTCTCTGGATAGGGTCTGGACCACATGAAACAAGCATGTACAACATAACCAAACTACTAAGAACCTTCATTACTATCTTTACTCCATTTTTTGCAGGAACCGATTACGAGCAGGATACTCCCAATTAGGGATAACCATGCTACAGAATCTCCAACAAAGCGACTCAAAGGCAATCCATTGAAAGCAAATACTCTTGCAGACATAACCGAGGGCTTCCGAATCGCTACTTTTCCATGTATAGAAGCAACTTCTCTCACATCACCACTTTGGTTGATACTACAACTCATTCCAGTATTTACAGATCGTAGCATTGGTGTCATATTTTCAATGCATCGCATTCTTGCTTCTCGTACGTGCTGAATCCTTGCCCCATCATCATTACCAAACCAGCCATCGTTACTCAAGTTAATGAGAAGGTCAACTTTTCGTTTTCCACCATCCCAAATCAATTCCCGAATTACTTTTGGAACGGTATCTTCAAAACAGATAGGCGTACTAAAAGCGATAGTATCTGGAATTTTTTTTGCGGTTTCACATCCTACTGAAAACACTTTTGGCTCTCCACCAGCATCTAGATCAAACAACATCGATGCTGCAACTTTTTCTCGAATCCAATCCTGCACCGCTGGGAAATACTCGACATAAGGAATCCTTTCACCAAATGGAGTCAAAAACATTTTGTCATATCGATTTGTACTGCCATCGGGGTTCACAAGTACAGCAGAATTGTAGTGTGCTGAAGGAACCACTTCTAAGTACTCCACGTGTTCTGTAATGTGAACATCCAACCATGTTTGAGTACCAACTAAAATTGGAACATTTAACTCTTCTGACAACTCTTTTATCTTTTCAGACCAGTACCAAAGTTGCATCAACTGTTCGTCCCATGGCCCGAAATCCACCCGAGTCAATTCAAAACCACTTCCTGGAAGCATTGTCTCTGGCCAAACAATGAGGGCTGGTTTAGCATCAGAAGCATCCATCGCCAAACGCGTCATTGCAATCGCCTGTTCAACGTCTTCAAGTTGACGTTCCCATGTCCAAGCAATTTTATTACTTTGCGGAACATTTGTTTGAATAATTCCAACGTCTATTCTTGCATCGGTGTGTTTAAGTTGTTTAGATCCGTAAAAAAGAAAAAACACACAAACGCAACTAAGAGAAACCCACGTCCACCATCTCACATTCTTAATTGTTATTAATACCGCTGCAAGTATCACGACTAACAGGCTTGCAATCCAAACACCTCCAATAGTTGCAATTGAAGCAAGTGGCCAATCCACTATTCCGGTACCCGCAAGGTACCATGGATACCCCTCAAATATAATTATTCCACGAACACATTCAATCCCTACCCAAAGTATTGGAGCAGAAATCACAAGGGATACCTGTAGTTTTGCTTGTACTTTTCGAAGCAAGCCAACAAAGAGTGGTGCCCATATAGACATGTACAAACCAATTCCAATCCAACCTACTCCAGCAATATCATAAACCCAGCGATGCAACCAAAGCCAGAGTGGAATTTGTGTAATAAAAACAAAAAACATTGCACTGCGAGTTGAACGTGCATACAAAACTATTGATAGCAAGAGCATTGGCGCAACAATCGCAGCAAGCCCGAACCCAAATGGAGCTGATGAAAGCAGTGTGCATATCGCAGATGCAACCGCAGACAATAGCAATGTCCAAGTTTTCATTATTTTCCTGCGTAGTCTATTAAACTAGATATTTCACTACGAAGTTCACTTCGGGGCACAACGCAATCAACAAACCCACACTCTTGCAAAAACTCTGATCGCTGAAAACCCTCTGGTAAATCCTGTTTAATAGTTTGTTGAATTACTCGGGGCCCTGCGAAACCAATCAGCGCTTTGGGTTCAGCAAGAATCACATCTCCAAGCATAGCAAAACTCGCTGTAACGCCACCTGTTGTTGGATCTGTTAGGACGGAAATGAATAAACCACCCATGTCATCAAACCTCGCCAACGCAGCCGATGTTTTTGCCATCTGCATCAAAGACAATCCCGACTCCATCATTCTTGCACCTCCTGATGCCGAAACAATGATAAGAGGCAAATCTTGATCCGCAGCACGCTCGACAGCTCGTCTGATTTTTTCCCCAACCACGCTCCCCATAGATCCTCCAAGGAAGGTGAAATCCATAACACCAAGTACGACTTTACGACCTTTAATGAAAGCGTATCCCGTCTGCATTGCATCTTTAGATTTTGTTTTCTTTTGCGCGACTATAAGCCGATCCTCATACGATTTCAAATCAACAAATTCAAGAGGATCTTGTGGTGCAAGATTGACATCGAATGCATCGAATGTCTCAGGATCAACAAGTTGTTGAATTCGCATAAACGCATTCACTCTAAAGTGTTTTTGGCATTCTGGACAAACCCACAGATTATTTTCAACACTACGTCGGAATAAAATAGCACTACAGGAGTCGCACCGCATCCAAAGACCTTCTGGAATCGATCGCTTCTTCGCAGGTGATGTTGCTTCATCAGTCCATTGTTGTACTATTTCTTTGTTCTTCATAGATTTGTAAGAAGGTATCGGTTAATGCCCTCTAAGTACAGCAATAGATGCTTTGTAATCATCTGAGCCAAATATTGCTGAAGCTGCCACAAGAACATCACAACCCGCATCAATACACGCTTTAAACGTTTTTGGACCTACTCCACCATCCATCTGTATCCGTTGATTTGAGCGAACATAACTTGAGATAGTTTTAACTTTTGGCAAAACCTCGGGGATAAATGCTTGCCCTGAAAAACCTGGATTTACACTCATGACCAAAATCAGGTCAAATGCTTCAATGTAGGGTATTATTTTTTCAACATCGGTTGGTGGATTCAGAGCGATCCCAGCGTCCATCCCAGCATCATGTATTGCTTGAGCGAGTTCAAATGGGTCGTCCTCTGCCTCAACGTGACCGGTAAAAAGATTTGCTCCTGCTCTGGCAAAAGAATCAATGTAATTCATCGGTCGATCCACCATCAAATGGACATCTAGATAGACGTCTGGCAACATCTGGTGAAGTGATTGGCAAAGTGCAGGACCCATAGTTAAGTTCGGAACAAAATGTCCATCCATAACATCAAGATGAAGTAAATCTGCACCACCTTCAAGAACTTCCTTACATTCCTGCCCAAGCCTGGAAAAATCCGAAGACAAAATCGAAGGCGCAACTAAAGGAAGGGATGGAGGAGCGGTAATTAGACTCATAGTTTCTTGTGTTTGCATCTACACATTACCCGTCAACCTCAGCGTGTTGCTGCTGCTGTTTGTAACTTTCAAGGGTTCGTTTTTCTTTGTCTTTATCTTTTCTCTTTGCAGAAAAATAAGCCTCTCGTTGAAGCTCGACGGCTTTATCAAAATCTCCATTTTTAAAGTGCACAAATGCTATGGCTGAGAGATACATTGGATTATTTTGGTCTTCAGCAAGTGAGCGAGCAGTGGTTGCTGCACGCATTGCAACGTCCATTCTTCGTACATCCTCTGGTATATCCTCATTGTCGGCAATATCCCGAGCAAACCAGGTAAGCAATTCAGGATCCTCGGGCCCCCGTTCAGCGATTACCTTATCGATAAATGCATAAGCAGCAGTTGGATCTTTCTTATCTAGCAACAGCATTTGTGCATGCTCAACATATAATTCTGCAAAAATAAAGGGGTCAATTGCAATTGCGTTGTCATACGCTTTTGAAGCCACATTCCAACTATTACCCGATCGTGCAGACCGAGCCGCGCGGATTGAAGACGAAGCATCTTGTTGTTTTTTCAAGTTGTAGCGACCTGACATAACTTTCGTTAATATTTCATCGAACTCTGGATTTAGGGGGTGCCCAATCCATTGAATCATTCCATCTTTGTCAACGATAAAAGCAACTGGGATGCCATTCTGTCCTGATGCATTCATCCATGCTCTGGCAGTTCGACCCCGTCTGTCAACTGCGACTGTGTAATCCATTTTACGACCTTGTACTCGTACAAAAGTTTCTACTGTTTGTTGGTCTTCGTCAGTTGAAACCCCGATAATTGTCAAACCATCATCTTTGTATTCTTCTTGAATTTTAGTGAGATGAGGAATCGATTTTTTACATGGTGCACACCAAGTTGCCCAAAACTCGACAACATACACTCCACCTGAAGAGGGATCGAATGAACCCTTGACATAATCAACCGTGAGTGATGGGGCAGGTGAGCCAACACCAAGCTGAACTCTCCCCTGAGCAAACAAGGTAGAAACGGTCAATAGGGAAAAGAGAAAAGCAATTATTAAAGAACGTATACGCATACTGACACTCCTTTTAGTGCAATTAAATTCAATCATCATCATACGGCATCATCGAGCAAAGTAACACTGGAAAACGGCTTTCCTTCAAGCATTTGTAAACTCGCACCCCCTCCTGTGGAAATATGGGTTATACGCGAGTCTAATTTCATACTAGATACAGCCGCAGCAGAATCACCACCACCTACAATCGAAATACCCCCATCTTCCGTTGATCTAGCAATTGCTTGTGCGATACGACGAGTCCCAGTGTCAAATGGTTCCATTTCAAATATACCCATTGGACCATTCCATACTATTGTTTTTGCTTGAAGCAGAATCTCTGTGTACTTCACAATTGTTTCGGGTCCAATATCAACACCCATCCATCCATCTGGAATAGAACCTGCTGTAACTTGATGTGAAACTCCCTGCACTACTTGCTGCACACAAACATGATCACAAGGTAGGAGCAACTGGGTTGTGCTTTTTTCACATTGGGCAAGCATCCTTTTTGCATCATCGATACGGTCATGTTCAACCAAACTATTCCCGACCTTAATACCTTTGGCAATAAGAAATGTGTATGCCATCGCGCCACCAATAAGAATTGTGTCAACCTTGCCAAGTAAATTATCAATTGCGCCAATCTTGTCAGAAACTTTTGCGCCACCAAGAATTGCAACGAATGGGTGCTTTGCGTTTGCTATTGCTTCATCTAAATATTGCAACTCTTTTGCAAGTAACAAACCTGCAACACGCGGTTTGCCATCCATCACTTTTGGAACAGCAACCATCGATGCATGAGTTCGGTGTGCCGTTCCAAAGGCATCGTTGCAATAAATATCTGCACCATCTGCAAGTTCCTTCGCAAACGACCCATCACCATTCTTTTCTCCAGCATTGAATCGAACATTTTCACGAAGTATGATTGGAGCAGTAGAGTTATCGTCGGAGCAAACCACTTCTTTACCAAGCAAAGTGCTCAACCGTTTTGCAACTGGCTTTAAACTATATTGTTCTTCGTAACCGCTTCCCGATGGTCGCCCAAGGTGACTTAACAGGGTTAGGTTCCCACCTCTGTTGATAACACTTTCAATGCTTGGTAACGCCATTCTGATACGCCTATCATCCGTAATCTCCCCGTCGTGGATGGGTACATTGAAGTCCACTCGCATTAAAACCCTTTTGTTCGCTACTTCAATTTCTTCAATGTTTTGTTTCATGCTCCTATCTTATGCTCTTAGAATGGGCTGCATGCGACCAATCATATTAATTCTTGGACCAACTGCTGGTGGCAAAACTGACCTTGCCATTACGTTGGCAAATGAACTTGAAGGTGGTGGTGAATGTGTCATTGCAGATTCCATGCAGGTCTACAAGGGTATGGATATTGGAACAGCAAAACCTACCCAAGAAGAACAATCCAAGGCAGTCCATCACCTCATTGATATTGCAGATCCCAGACAAGAAGGATTTACAGTTGAAACTTGGCTCAAAAAAGCTGAAGAAGCTATCGCGGATATTCGAGGGCGTGGAAAGTACCCTATTGTGGTGGGAGGAACTAATTTATACGTGAAGTCATTGCTTTTTGGACTCTTCGATGGTCCTGATTGTGACCACGCAAAAAGAGAATGCCTGAACGCGGAATCAAATACCGATTTGCAAGAACGACTGCATCGGCTCGACCCAGAAGCTGCCCAGCGGATTCATATCAATGATAAACGACGACTTGTCCGTGCAATCGAGGTTTGTGAGGCAACAGGAACCCCACTCTCTTCTTTGCAATCTCAGTGGGGAAAACCCATGCCAAGAGAAGATGCGATTCTGATAGGTCTTCATTGGCCAGTAAAAACCATAAATCGCAGAATCAATGCTAGGGTTCGGAACATGTTCGATGAAGGATTTCAATCAGAGGTTGAGGGACTCCAGCACCAACTTGGAAAGCAAGCTGAGCAAGCCCTTGGGTATAAACAACTCCTTTGCCACCTAAGAGGAGAATGTTCGCTTGATGAGGCAAAAGAGCAAATGAAGATTATGACGAGACGATACGCAAAACAGCAAAGAACTTGGCTTCGAAGGTTCAAAGCAATGCCATCTGCATTTTTTATTGATATGGAGAATAAAGGCATGCAATATGCTGCAAAACAAGCACTTATGCATATTTCCTCAATGCCTTTATAAGTACTATATAGATGTTTTGGGCTTGACAAATCCAAAAAAGTCGTTCAAATGCCTACCGATTCCGCATGGCGAACCACTTTCTATGCCGATGGATTCCGCGTAGATTCACACTGAACCCCACTTTTTGGAACAATACTGTTGGCAAAAAAAACGACAAAAAAGAAAACTTCAAAGAAGAAAACTTCAAAGAAGAAAAGTTCGAGAAAAAAACAAGCCGTTCCTGATGCAACAGGAAAGCACCTCGTTATCGTCGAATCCCCCGCCAAAGCGAGGACTATAAATCGATACCTCGGTGATGATTACGCTGTTACATCCTCAGTAGGACATGTGAGGGATTTACCTGCACGATCACCCAAGGGAGAAAAGCAGCCGGTTCCTGGGGTTGATTTGGATCACGATTTCAAGCCCACCTATGATGTACTCAAGGGCAAAGGCACCCTCGTAACCGATTTAAAAAAAGCTGCAAAGGTTGCAAAAGATGTATGGTTTGCTAGTGACCTTGACCGCGAAGGAGAAGCAATCGCATGGCATCTTGCCGAACTCTTAAAGGTTAATCCTTCCAAAGCGAAACGAGTTATTTTTAATGCGATAACTAAGAAGCAAATTGAAGAGGCTTTCCAAAATCCACATCCAATTAATATGGATTACGTCAACGCGCAACAAGCGAGGAGAATTCTTGATCGAATTGTTGGCTATCAAGTTTCCCCCCTTTTATGGAAACGCGTTGCGGGTGGTTTAAGCGCTGGTCGCGTGCAATCTGTTGCCGTTCGAATTATCGTTGAACGTGAAAAAGAAATCGAAGCCCATATCCCAGATGAGAATTGGAATGTTGTAGGTCGATTCACACTTAATGAAAGTCAAACCACCACATTAAACGGTTCATGGAAAACATTCATCGAAACAAAGGATGAGAGAGGAAAGCCCCCTACGCGAAAAATGATGAATGCTTTTCTGGCAGAATATAATTGCGTTGAGGGGACTCTTGTTGAAATTGATGGAAGGCCATTTAAAATTTTCCGCGAAGCTGATTGCTCGAATGGGATTGATGAGCACAAAAAGAAACTCATTGCTACTGCGAATGCGGTTGGTCTCACTTCACCAACAATTCAAATCGATGAAGATGAAGAGGGCAAGGGTCCAGCAAAACATCGAATCCTTTTGGATGGTGCAATCGCAGATGGTGTGTCATATAAAATAAAAGAGATTACACAAAAAGATAGCACTGTAAAACCACCCGCTCCATTTATTACTTCATCTTTACAAGCATCTTCTTCTACCATTTTAGGATTCGGAGCAAAACGAACCATGCGTGCCGCGCAAGCACTGTACGAAGGGGTGCGGATTAAAGGCGAGGGACAAGTTGGGTTAATTACGTATATGCGTACCGATTCTACGCATCTCTCGATGGACTCTATCAATTCTGTACGCACATACATTGGAAATAAATTTGGGAAGGCGTACCTTCCAGATAAACCAAAGTTTTATTCGTCCACAAATGAATCTGCTCAAGAAGCACACGAAGCAATTCGCCCAACTGATGCTGGCAGACACCCCGACACACTTCCTGAATCACTCGATGAAGATCAGCGAAAACTTTACAAACTAATCTGGTCAAGATTTGTTGCTTGTCAAATGACTGCAGCCAAATGGCATCGAACTGAATTTTTCTTTGAACGTGATGATGAAAAAACAGGCGCAATTTTTAAAGTTTCAGGTCGGACACTTGCATTCGACGGGTTTTACAAAGCGAGAGGTGTTCCTAGTTCAGATGCAGAGCAGAACCTTCCACCTTTAGAAGTTGGTGATGGACTATATCCATTTGATATCACTCCAAGGCAATTATTTTCATCGCCACCGCCAAGGTACAGTGAAGCTTCTCTTATTAAGAAATTAGAATCTGAGGGAATTGGTAGACCCTCCACATACGCATCTATTATTGATGTCATTCAGAACCGTAATTACGTCGAAAAAATTGATAGTGCTTTTCATCCAACTGATTTGGGTGACGTTGTAACTGAAAAATTAATAGAAGCGTTCCCAATTTTAATGGGTGTCGATTACACACGGTCTCTTGAAGGTCGGCTTGATAATGTTGCAACTGGAGATGTGGAATGGACGGAAATGCTTCATGATTTTTACGGCAGGTTTAGTAGCAGACTTGAAACCGCTTATGAAGAGATGTCCCACGCCAAAGCTGAAATGCAACCCGCAATTTATAAATGTCCAGAATGTGGGAGTAAAACTGCGTATCGGTTTGGCAAGAATGGTAGATTTTTAACTTGTGCAAGTTATCCAGATTGCAAATATGCATCAGCAATTGATCGAAAGGGACAACCACGGTTACCCGAGAGAGTCGATGTTGCGTGTCCGGAAGATGGTTCTGCTATGGAAAAACGAATTGGTCGTTTTGGTCCATTTTTAGCATCAATTAATTACCCAGATATTAAAACCGTTGTCAATCTCGATAAAAAAGGCGGAATTAAATATCCTTCTCCACCCCCACTGCTAATTGAATCACTGAATTGCGAAAAATGCGAAAGTCCAATGAACTTACGCAATGGAAAACGCGGGCCGTGGCTTGGGTGCTCCACCTTCCCAAAATGCAAGGGAAGAATGGGATGGAAGACGCTTGATGAGGAACTCATTAAAGAATTAGAGATTGGATTAGCAAAACATGAAGAAGAACATCCACAAATTGTCGTTAAAACACTTGGTGGTAAAGTGATTCCTGAGGGAACACCAATTGAAGATCTACTTATTGAAGGTGGCGTCGTCGAACTAGAGATTTATTGACTTAAGAGGTCACCTTTTCAACGTATCTGAACCTTAGATTGATTCCAAGAGCGACAATAAGTGGGCAACCATACCATTTCGACGTGATTGAACCGCAGAATGAGTTCTCAAGTTGCAGTTTTCGCCACTGGATTAAGTATGACTGCCTTCAAACAAAATAATGCTAATGTTCAACTCAGGGGATACCATACAAATATGCAACGGCATAAAACGAGACAAATTCACGTTGGAAAAATTGGTATTGGTGGTGATGCTCCGATTTCTGTCCAATCTATGACCTCGGGCTACACGCATAACGTAGACGAATGCGTTGCAGAAATTCACAAACTTGCAAACGCTGGTGCTGATTTGGTTCGGGTGGCAGTTCCAGAAAAAAAGGATACCGCGGTACTCACTGAAATCATTTCGCAAGTTACCGTTCCAATTGTTGCTGATGTGCACTTTCACTTTGCAAGAGCACTTGAAGCTATCGAAGCTGGTGTACACAAAATACGATTAAATCCTGGAAATATTGCTGACGTTCAACAGGTGCACTCCGTCATCGACGCTTGCAATGATGCAGACATTCCTATTCGGATTGGTGTTAATGAGGGTTCAGTAGTGGAGCGAAAAGACAAACAAAAACGCCAAGAAGAACTCACTGTTTTATTTTCTCAGAGGAAACAAGGGCACCTGATTGCAATGATGATTGCTAAGGTAGAGGAATATCTTGAAATATTTGAAACCAAAAATTTTCATAACATCTGCCTTAGCGCAAAATTGATGGATGCAAGACTCGTCATCGATGTGTACGAAGAATTAGCAAAACGATTCGATTATCCGCTCCATCTAGGAGTCACACACGCCGGGCCGAGAGAAACTGGTTCTATTCGCTCGATTACTGCACTAGGATCACTACTATCCCGAGGTATTGGGGATACCTTACGAATCAGTTACGCCAGCAACCCTGTGTATGAAGTTGAAGATGGAGTTGAATTACTTAACTGTTTAGGGCTACGGACTAGAATTGGAGCAGAATTAATTGCATGCCCTAGTTGTGGAAGAATTCAGGTTGATTTATTTTCTCTTGTGAATGATGTTAAGAATCAACTTAAAGATGCCATCACGCTTCCTCTAAAAGTTGCCGTCATGGGATGTGTCGTGAATGGACCAGGCGAAGCAGAGGGTGCCGATGTTGCTGTTTTTGCTGGAGACCGCAGAGGAATCATTTATGTACAGGGAGAACGAGTTGCAAACGTTCAAGAGAATGAAATACTCGACAGACTGCTTCACGAATGCAAGAAATTGCAAGAACGTGTCCTCAATGGCGAAACAACACTTGGGTGTAAGGCAGTATCCATGATTTCACCAGAAGTTACTATCGAAGGGCATACGGCATGAACTCTCGGAAACCACTTGGTTTTACAATTGTGGAGATGATCGTTGTTGTATCTATTGTTGCGATTCTTGTCGCTATTCTCATCCCTGCACTCTCTGGAGCAAAAAATAGATCAAAAAAACTACAAGAACTTAATTTGGCAAGTCATATCTGCAAGGCGTGGGCAATGTACAGCAACGATCACCTTGATAAGGTTTTGCCTGGTTTTTTGAGCAGAGGTGTGCAACAACAAAGAGATCTCGCTTGGGCATTCCCAAACGAATCACTTGTTCCACCCGCGCCTAATTATTTTGAAGCAGATCCAAATGACGCTGGACCTTGGACTTTTAGGTTGCTCCCCTATCTTGATTATGATTGGAGATCACTCCTGTTCTATCGTGAAGCAGAGTGGACAAGTAATGAGTTGAGAGAATATGCTAATGTCGTATCTACCCAGCCAGCATTTGGTTACAACGGGTTTTATCTTGGTGGCTGGTGGGAGATTGATGGGCACAGCAACAAACCAGTTGTAACTTTTGGTTCTGTTTCTCTGTCCGATGAACGGCGCAGAAGTGTTGTAACAAAACATTCTTCAAGTATCAAGCGAGCAGATAAGCAAATAGTTTTTTGTAGTACTTTTTATGCACCTGAAGGAAACTACAACAAGTTAGATGATAACACTCCTGGCACACACTTTGCTGTTCCAAGTGTTTTGGCAAGAGTAGTTAATTGGATTCCTTCGCCCGATAATCGAATGGAAACAAGAACCAATACCTATGCTCCTCTTGGGAGATTTAACGGAGATCCAGCCATCTGTTTTGCTGATGGCTCAGTGCAATCTGTACAAACGGAAACATTGCTTGACCAAAGTTTGTGGATTCCAGTGGCGGAAACTATTGGCGACATTCCTGCAGAAAATTTTTCGCACACACTTTATTAATAGTATTGTGAAAAATTACAGGTTGTCGGTTGCAGCATCAAAAAAACTTACAAGTTAACGAGAAGAACTCTGTCAATTAGTTTGTTTGTTCTTTTTCTCTTTTGCCTTGTGCATTTGATATTGCAACATGAAGCGCATTTGTTTTAAATCACTTTCATCCAAAAACGAATCTTTTGGATTCACACTCATCGCAACTATCCAGCGATCTTCCACTGGAACATATCCAAACATTGAATGTAACCGCGTAGACAAATCATTCATGTGACCTGCCCCATACAGAATTCCAATGGTTGAGACCCCTTCTACCACCTCCAAGGTCGCTGCAATATCTCCTAGCACTTCAGTATTACGATCTTGAATGATAACTTTTGCTAATTCTGGCTCAATATTTTCTAGCATCTGATCGGTGTTTGGCATCGTCAACAATTCAATCATTAACAACCTTGCCGATTCCCGAACCCCACCACCAACTAGAGCATCAATCATAGGAATTAATTTCATCATGCCGCTTGCAATTTTCGCAGTAAATGCTTCTCCTGTAATAGTGTCAAGAATTTCCGCATCGGCGCCTCGGTCTTCCAATTTTTTTTCTACTTCTCCTATAGTCAAGTCACTACAAAACCAATTTGGATCCTCATAGGGTAATACGTCAAGTTGAAATTCAAGCCCAAGCACATCTGCCATATCTTCTTGAATTCCCTGTTTTTTTTCTTTTTCCGTTAACTCAGTTTCATTTTCATCTATGTCATCCAAAAAGGTAACCGTTCGCTTCACTGTAAAATCGGTAGCGCTCCCTTCGCCACCAACCTTACCATCAGACCCAAAACACCACAAAGTAAACGTGTTTGTATCTGTATCCACATGCATTGCATATGGTCTTCCCCATGCACCTATTGATGCATCTTCAACCCAACCTGAGAGTCTTCTATCAAGTAGAGAGGAATCTGCTATCACATCATCGAGGGTCTCTGGCATTGTTTCAGATTCTTCAGCGCTTCGTTTCGCAACATCAGCAACAAACTCCATGGACGCCTTGGTAGTTGCAATCCGTTCCTCATCAGTCACCCCAAATGGTTGCTTTGATCCATTTGGTCGCACTGATTCATAGAGAACAATATCCATTTCATCAAGTAAATGTTCCACCTCTTCATAAAACGAGGAATCTGCAACATGTGCAACTCCTACCAGCCAAATTGCGGGCTTACCTTCAGCTTCATATTTACGAGAAACTAATTCTAAAGAAACAATTTGTTCTCCAGTAGTTTTTCTCGTCCAAGGTTGTGTAACCTCAGAAGTTAACTGAGTTTCCTGAAACAAAAATAGTGAACAATAAGTAGATATCAATGTAATCATCTGTCATCTCCCTGCTGCACTGCAGCGATTAGTGCTTCAATACGTCCAATTGCGCGAGAAGACCATCCTCGAAAAAGCATATATGGAAACAAGGTAATGAGGGCAACAATTAACCCAAGCGCAGTCGTAAGCAATGCTGCTGCGATTCCACCCGCGACATCCGATGGATCTGTCAAGACAGATTGCTCGCCGAGTAAACGAAATGATTGGATTATCCCAAGTACGGTTCCTAGAATCCCAAGAAGAGGCGCTGCAGTGATAATGGTTGAGAGTGCCACCATAAACCGGTCGATTCGAGGCCGTTGTAATTCAACAGCCTCCATTGCAACAGCATCACTTGAACCCTCCTCTAAAAGAGTTTTTGCAATTGCTCCATACGGTGATGAGTCTTTTTTTACTATTTCTTTCGCGCTTGAAAAATCACCGACTCGAAGTAAACCATTCAGTTTTTCTAAGCGAATCATAGAACCCCGTCCGCCAACAAGAAGCCAGAACCAACATCGTTCTAAAATCAGGGCTACGCTTATGACACTTAGAAGTAATAGAGGAATCATCACGTATCCACCCTTCTCGATTAAAGTCGAGAGATCTTGCATTACTTCTTCTTGCATGTGTAGATTGTACGATTAGAACGTACAATCTGTGAGCAATGATGCCATCAATTCAAATACCACCAAAAGAACTCCAAGAAGCAATATCAGCAATCGAGTCAAATCTCGATAAGCAACTTCTAGAATCAACTCTACCAGATAATCTATATAAAGCCACCCACTATGCAGTTGTTAACGGTGGAAAACGTGTTCGTCCTGCTCTGACATTACTCTGCGCTGAAGCTGTCGGAGGAAACAGCGAAAAAGCGATGTCTGCAGCAATAGCCGTTGAGTTTATTCATTGTTTCAGCCTTGTACATGATGATTTGCCATCAATTGATAACGATGAATTGCGAAGAGGAAAGCCGACCCTCCATATTCATGCAGGAGAAGCAATGGCCGTTCTCGCTGGAGACCTGCTACTACCACTGGCATTTCAACAACTTACAAAAGGTGACTACAACAAAGACCAACAAGTTTCTTTAACACATGAACTCGCAAGTGCAACACGAGATATGGTTGTGGGCCAAGTCTACGATACTCTAGGTGGTTTACCTTCGCACATTTCACTAAAAGACGGTCTTAAATTAATCCATCAAAATAAAACTGGTTCGCTCATTACCTGCGCTTGCATCATGGGAGCCATTTGTGGCAACGCTTCACCTGAACACCTAAGAGCCATTAAGAAATTTGGTCAAGCAACTGGTTTAATGTTTCAAATTGTTGATGACTTGATTGACTTACAAGGCGAAGAGGATCATGTTGGAAAAGCAACCGGTAAAGATGCAAAGGCGGGAAAAACCACATATCCTGGAATAATTGGGGTAGAGGGCTCAAAAGAAACTGTTTCGCACTTAAAAAACCAAGCAGATGATGCACTTTCTATCCTTGGAACTGCAGGAGAAATCCTCCGTTCTTTCAATCTTTGGATGACTCATCGAACGCGTTAAGCATACAATACGCACCTATCACAACGATGCAAACCGAACTCCTCCAAACAATTCAATCACCTGCAGATTTACGCAAGATTCCTATTGCTAAGTTACCAACCTTGGCTTCTGAAATGCGGCATGCCA
>CAYZEX010000014.1:0-19927 GCA_964477675.1 uncultured Isosphaeraceae bacterium | reverse complement strand
TGCAACTTGCGATGGAGACATAAACAGTGATGGCTCGGTCAACGTTGTTGACTTAATGACGATTATTGATCAGTGGGGATCAAGCGGCTCAGCCGATATTAACGGAGATGGCATTGTCGATGTAATTGATCTGCTTGCGATTGTGGACGCTTGGGGACCCTGTGCATAAGAGGTAACTCCCATTTGCAGACCAAACTTGTAAACCCGTACACATTAAACAGCGCTTACATGCATTTTAGTGGTGTGGTTCCTATCTCTAACAACTAACCTCCGAGGTAATTACAACCTCAAAGAGTCCATCACAGAAACTCTACCGCTATCCAATTACCTCCGAGGTAATAAGGAAACTACTTCAAACTCAGAGTACAATACAGTGAATGCGGTTTTTACTACCATTTATTGCTATTTTGTGCTTCATCTCATGCAAAACGGTCGAGCGGCTTGACGAAAATGCAAGACCAATCAGATCGGCAGGAGAAATCACAGGGGAAGTTCCAAATATGCTACGAGGAACAATTAAACAACATGTCGCGTTAATGGGATATAACAGAACATACAACGATACATACGAACCTGTCACCGCTTCGGGTTACGGTATAGTCGTTGGTCTTAACGGTACTGGATCTAACGAAATGCCACCCCAAGTACGAGCGCATTTGCTAGCAGACCTTGCTCGTAGAGGTCTGGGGGAATCTACTCGTGGCTGGGGAAACTTAAGCCCAACTGAGTTACTTGAATCAAAGGACACTGCCGTTGTTATAGTTAAGGCAGTCATTCCACAAGCAGCATCTGGAAGGAAACCCGCAAGGGGCGACGTAACCGCTGACCATCCATCGCTCAAGGGAACTACGTTTGATGTACATGTAGTTGCAGAACCAAGCAGTGGAACTACCAGTCTTGAAGATGGTGTACTTCTACCCACTTTGTTGCGGCTTGGACAACTTCGGACAGGAAAAACACAAGCAAGAGAAGTTGCTACTGCGTCTGGCAACTTATTCATTAACCCATTCGCAGATTCTAGAATAGTAGGCAGAGATTCAATACATAGAAATGCTGGACGGATTTTAGATGGCGGAGAAGTACTTCATAACATGCCGATGCGCCTTGTACTTATTGAGCCAAGCCACGCACGCGCAGCGATGATTCAGACCTCTGTCAACCGTTCTTTTCCTGAAGAGTTTGGACAAGATGGTCCAACCGCACACGGTATGAGCGATGAACAAATTGAAATACGTGTACCACCCTCATGGAAGGATAATGTCCACGTTTTTATAGATTTGTTGACGCACATCACTATGCGATTAGAAAATCCTGAATCAACTTCGCTCAAAATCAAACGACTCCTCTTGCAGGACCCAAGTCCAAAAAATGCGGATGCCGCTACGTGGCGATGGAGATCAATAGGCAACCGTTCACTTGCAGTTGTTCGGAAACTCTACGATTATCCAGATGAACTCCCTAGGATTGCAGCATTACGCGCAGGCGGTGGTCTCGGTGATCCTGTTGCAGTGCCATACCTAATTGAAATGGCTAAATCTGAAGGAGGTCTAGGCACTCGACTTGATGCTATTGACCTTCTTAGAGAAATGCCAACAGATTTTCGAATTGAAACTGGACTCCGCCCGTTATTAGATTCCAGTGATTTGGAAGTTCGTCTTAGAGTTATTGAAACACTTGCGAAACGTAATGACGCAGTATTAAGAAAGTTTGCAGTAAACAAAAAGTTCGATTTAATTCTAGTTCCATCAAAACACAACTTAGTTTACGTTACACAGACAGGATGGCCTCAGATTATTTTAACTGGCGACATTCAAATCGAAAGACCACTGACATTATCTATTTGGGATAACAATTTACTTGTCAAAGAAAGCCCTGATCAAGATCCTAAAGACAGTAGAACAAACCTGCTTGAAGTTCGATACAAAGACGATGAACACAATATCACCTTCAACGAAAAGATTGAATCTGACTTGCCAACATTCATTATGTTTTTAGCACATCAGAAAACACCTGAGCACCCCGCTCCCGGTTTAAACCTACCATACAGCAGAACTATTGGTGCACTGCACGCTCTATGGCGAGAGCAATATCTAAATGCTGATTTCAAGGTAGAGCAAGACAGATTACTAGCTGCAATACAACGGCTTGCAACTGAAATTTCGTATACAGAAAGACCAGACTTTGCGAAGCCAGTCGAATCAACACCAAATTCTCGTTTTATAGAATCCTCTGATCCAGTTACAATAGAGGAGCATGAGTAGTACCTAAAATCTTCGTTTTTTGGTCTTATGATTACAATAAGCCCGATATTTAACTTGGCAATTAGGTTTTTCTCGCTACCATAGGTGACATCTACCCTCATTATTAGGTTCAAAAGTGGCTTCAGGATGGAGCCATACCACAAGACAGGAGGTCTTCACGAGACATGCGGCTATCTAAAATTACTATCGCTGGCTTCAAATCATTCGCCGATTCTACGGAGTTTGTTTTTGATGCACCAATTATCGGTATTGTTGGGCCAAATGGATGTGGGAAATCCAACGTTGTTGATGCGATAAAGTGGGTTCTTGGGGAGCGATCAGCTAAGAGTTTACGCGGTGAAGCCATGCTCGATGTCATTTTTGCGGGGTCTGCCGTTCGTAAACCTCTCGGCGCTGCCACAGTAACTCTGACGTTCGATAACCCTGTCGCAGACTCGAACGCCAAAAACTCAAAAAACCGTCGATTTCTCTCTATCGACACTGACGAAGTTGGTGTGACTCGTCGTCTATTTCGTGACGGAAGAAGTGACTACCTCATTAACGGAAACAAAGTTCGGCTCAAAGATATTCGTGAATTATTCCTAGACACCGGAATTGGCACGAATGCATACTCCATCATTGAGCAGGGTCGTGTTGCTGCAATGCTTAATGCGAATCCTTCCGAACGCCGTGGCATTCTTGAGGAAGCCGCAGGAGTTGCTCGATTTAAATCAAGACGAAAAGAAGCTGAACGAAAACTAGAGCGAACAGAAATAAATCTTGTGCGAGTTAGAGAACAACTCGCTAGCACAGAACGACGTTTACGTATAGTTCGAAGTCAAGCAGAGAAGGCAAGAAAGTTCACAGACCTCGACATCCGACTTCGTGAGATTCGTACGCATGTAGCTCTCGATCAATTTCATGAATTACATACACAACTCATGGGATTAACAAGTCGACTTTCTGAACTTGAACAGCGTCGCAGAGCCATTGGCGAGGAAATACTTGACCTTGAGGACACAAAACGCCAGCGTGAAGTAGATCGACACAACTTACATGCGAATCATCAAGCACTCGTTCAAGAATCAACTGAACATGAATCCACTATTCGTCACGCATCACAGCGTTGCGAGATGATGGATAGGTCTATTCAGGAATCAAAACAACAGGTAAATGATGAACGAACGCACCTAGATGAACTAAAAACTCGTGAAGAAGTCCTTGCAGGACAAAGGGAGGATGCTTCAGAACAAATCGCTGCATCAGCGGAACAACTTGCAGATATTGACAGACAAGTAGAAACTGTTTCTCACGAACACGCTGCTATCGGACAGCGTGTTCTTACGCTGCAGGATACGTTGGCAAACATTCAGGATGCTCTAGAGGAACAGAACGTAATCCAATCTCGCTTACAAGCTGTTTCACAAACAGCGAAAGAACGGCTCAATAGCCAGAATGAACAATCTGATAGAGCAAACGAAAATAAAATAAAAATAGAAAACGAACTCGCTACCATTCAATCAAAACGTGATGGCATTGTACATCGCTTGAAAGAAACGAAAGAAACGGTGGCACAACATGAAACAGTTTTGCAGGCACATGATAATGCTGCCGTTACTCTCGGAGAACAGGCCAAACAACTTACGTCTGATTTAGAAACAATGCGACACCAACGTGCTGCTTCAGGATCTAGGTTGCATCTCCTTGAAGAAATGCAACACGCACGTGAAGGATTAACAGACGCCGTCAAATATGTTCTAGACCACCCTGAATCTTTTCCCCAAATTAAGGGAATGTTGGGCGATGCAATCGATGCAACACATGCTGATGCACATCTAGTTGAAATCGCACTCGGGCATAATATCCAATTGCTCCTCGTTAATTCAAACGAGTCCATCGCAGAAGTTGAGCAAGCATTAACATCGGTCACTGGTCGTGTTGGACTCTTGCCTATGGAAGTTGGCACAAACGATATTCAGGATCAGCCACATTCCATCACCCCACTTCTTGAACTCATACAAATCTCAGATTATGCTATTGCCGCTGCGAATAAATTGCTCGGCAAAACCGCTGTTGTCAGTACACTTAAAAATGCAATTGAAAAGCAAAGGACCTTGCCAGATTGGCGATTTGTCACAAAATGTGGAGAACTACTCGAGACAGATGGAAGAGTTTATGTTGGAAAAACGACAACAGGAGATCAAAAAGGTTGGCTTACTCGTCGAATTGAAATCAATGCGCTTACTGTGGAAGTTTCAGCTCTTGACCAACAAATCAATCAACGACAAACGCAACTAAGTGATTTGCTCCATGAAAATGAACAAGCAAAACAACAGCAACGGAAATCCGCTCAAAAGGTCCGTGACGCAAGAAATTCCGTAGTAGAGTATGAATATCAACTTCAACGATTTGATGACGATACGCAGCGTTGCAAACGACAGCACCATGTCATTACCGACGAAGTTGAAGAACTTGCCCAACGCATTGCCAAGAGTGTAGATGAACTACATAGAGCAACTCAAGAATCTGAAGAAGTTGCAACACAAATCGATGCGTTAACAACAACCCGCGCCGCTGAACGTGAAAACGTAGACGAAGCCCAGCAACGAGCAGAACATATAGCTGAGGAGTTAACGGCAATTCGGGTCAACCTTGGGCAAGTTGGTGAAAAACATGAAGCTGACAGACGAGAACTCCGCCATATTGATGCGGCTATCGAAGAAGCCACGAGACAACGAACCCTGCTTCAAGATCAAATCGCAAGACGCCTTGGCCAACTTGAACAATTTGAAGCTTCAAAGCAAGACAGCCAAGAGGAAATTGATCGATGCAAAGTAGCCGCTGAGAAATGCAAAAACGAACTCAATGCATTCAACGAGAAGGTCCACAAAGCTGACGCTGCCGTTGAGGAAGCAGGAATTACCCTTCAGGATGTACGCGATAAAGGGCAGCGGTTTGAACGAGATTTCAACGCACTTGAACTAAGCCGTCGTGAAGCTGAAATCAGACGTGAAAATCTAGAAGAACGAACACATGAAGAACTTGAACTTGATATCTGCTCAGAATACAAACTTTGGGATAGCAATACAACGAATGGTGACCGCCCTGCCCTCGATCGTAAATCGATTGAAGAAGAGAGTGAACAACTCCGTGTAGAAATCAAAAAACTAGGCAATATCAATCTTGATGCGATTGAAGAAGAAAAGACTCTAGAAGAACGAAATGTCAATCTTGCTCAACAAGTAATAGATATCGATGCTTCGGTTACTTCACTAACTTCTCTCATCGACGAACTCGAAGAATTAAGCAAGTCACGATTTGAAGAAACATTCAACATGATTCGTGAGCACTTTGCAGGTCCTCAAGGCATGTTTAGAAAACTCTTTGGTGGTGGCAGCGCTGACATAATGATGCTCCCTGATGAAGACGGCAACGTTAATTTACTTGAAGCAGGAATCGAAATAAAAGCAAAACCACCAGGCAAACAACCCAGAGTTATTTCACAACTCAGTGGGGGAGAACAAGCGATGACCGCTGTTGCTCTCCTTCTTAGTATTTTCAAAGCTAAACCATCGCCATTCTGTGTGCTCGATGAAGTAGACGCAGCTCTTGATGAAGCAAATACTCATCGTTTTATCAATTCACTTACTCACTTTCTTGAAAAAAGTCACTTCATTGTGATTACCCACCACAAGAGAACCATGATTGGATGTGATAAATTGTACGGTGTAACTATGCAAGAACGTGGTGTCTCGAAACACGTGTCTGTCACCGTCGATGAAGTTGGTAAAAAAGGCGAAATAGCCTCCTCTGCACACGAGCGTACCGAAGAACCCACAATGCCAATTGTCCAAACACCCGTGTCCGCCCCTTCAACTGTTTAGGTTATGAAACCGAAAGACTGATTGGTCAAGGTCGCATGGGTCATGTATACTTCTGCGGAGCCAGAAGCCATTCGATTCAAGTTTTTTATACGATTTGTGAAAGTGCACATCTGCAGATGACCTGACCCTAGCCCACTGTACCGGGTGATGTACTGGGTCAAAATATGACATGACCTTGGGCAATTCGCTTCCACCATAGTGTTTTTTTGATCCTAACCTAATTAATCCAATCCGAAATTGCTTTCCAGCAGGCTTTAAGTTGTGAGGAAGGTTCCTCGTCTAGGGGAAAGGGATTTGTTGTATTAAATACGTGATCGCCACCTGGAATGATTGCAAGCGTTGCTTTTGGTATCGAGGCGCTAAGAGTTATTGCGGATTGATCTGAAACTGTTAAATCATCTTCTCCATGCACAATGAGGCATGGTATATCAATCGTTGATACGAGCGTGCAAAGATCGTGATCCTCCGGAGATTGTAATTGCTCCTCAAGAAAAATCTTCCCGACATGCAACATTTGTCCAGTTCTTCCTGATGGCGATTCTATATATCCATCGCGAAGTATTTGCTCTTGGGCTTCCTTTGACATCGACAAACAAGTACAAGGGGCAGAAAGTGATATAACTCGATCTGCATTAATTACACCTCTACCAACAGAAAGCAACGTTGCGACGCCACCTCTTGAATGTCCAAATAGGATTAGAGGTAATCCTTCAAGAGTACATCGGTCAGCAACTAATTTTAAATCTTCCACCTGCCGATTCCATGTCGATTGTTCAAACAGATCTGGGCGTTCAAAAGGCCCATCTCCGTCAAGCATTCCCGAGTTTGAAAAGTTAAATCGATGTGTTGAATATCCCTCCTTAGCGAAGTGTGATGCTAACCAAGGAAACATTCCATAATCCTTATACCCCTTGAATCCATGAGCCATAAGAACGACTCCCTTTGCTTCTCCACAAGCAATATGAGTTGTCCCGACAATTGTTTCACCCATACTTCCTTCGATTGTCCAGTTTTCGTTCGTCATGTAAACATACTACACGATGCCGTCCGCCTTCATATGACTCTAGTAAGATACACATATGCCTAAAGCGATAATTCCAATGGACTGTGTTATTTTCGGTGGAGGAGTAGCCGGATTATTTACCTTACATTCATGTATAGCTTCAGGGATGCATACTCTCCTCTTAGAATCAAACTCTTTGGGAAGTGGACAAACAATCGAATCTCAAGGAATAATCCATGGCGGATTGAAATATGCGATTACTGGAGGTGGATCCCCTAGTGCAACTGCAATAAGGGATATGCCACTGGTCTGGCGACGGTGTTTAGCTGGAGAATCAGAACCAAATTTAAACAATGTCTCTATGCGGTCTGAATATTGCCATATCTGGCGAACCGAATCCCTTCGCTCAAAACTAGGCTGGCTTGCAGCAAAGCACGCTCTTCGGATTAAACCACAACTACTAGAAGACTATGAAGTACCGGAAGTATTGAAACATGTACATGGAACAGTAGCGAGACTAGATGAACAAGTCATTGAACCTAGAAGTCTACTCGAAGTATTAAGTCACGATCTTGATGAGTATGTACTACAAACGGTTGATGGTGGCGTCGAGATATCCAAACTTGAAGACGGTTGGCTTGTTCAGATTCTTAATCCTAAAACTGGAGCGCCACTGGACCTTTTCACACCAAAACTTGTTCTAACCGCAGGCAAAGGGAACCATAAACTCCGAGATACTCTTGGATTAACACCAAACAAAACACAAGAACGTCCTCTTCATATGCTTATGCTCCGAGGAAGTAATCTCCCAGCTATCAATGGACATTGCATTGATGGGTCAAAAACAAGAGTCACCATAACATCCACACAAGATTATGCTGAACGCACTGTATGGCAGGTAGGTGGACAACTTTCCGAAGAAGGCGTCCATAAAACCCCTGAAGAATTAATGCAATTTGCTCTAAAAGAAATTGTTGAGGTGCTCCCAAATTTAAATCTTGACCAAATAGAATATTTGACCTACAAATCTACTCGAGCAGAGTGCACTAACAACGGGAGTCGACCAACTGACATTTCAATTCTTGAAGAAGATAATGTACTCACTTGTTGGCCAACAAAACTTGCATTTGCTCCTCGACTTGCCAATGAAATTGTTAGTCGACTTTCGCATCAGACAACCGATTCAACCAAAGAACAACCCACATTTTCAGATTGGCCAACTCCTCAGGTAGCGTTAACTCCATGGGAAACAGATCAACAGTGGGCTCCAATACAGATACCATGCAAACAATGAGCAAACATAATCTACTCGTCCCTCTTAGCACAATCGGATTCGGAGCGTTCCAGATTGGGCGTGTACCAAGTGAAAAATATGCTGCATTTGGACAACCTATTCCATCGGAAAATGAATCTCAACATTTACTCAATGGCGTGCTTGATTTAGGCATTACGCTCATTGATACCGCACCTGCCTATGGTTGCAGTGAAGAGAGAATTGGAAAGTATCTATCGCACCGTCGAACAGAATATAATCTATGCACGAAAGTTGGTGAACAAACAATCGACGGCTGTACCGCCTTCGACTTCTCTCCAAATGGAATGCGAACATCTGTTGAACAAAGTTTACGCACACTAAAAACAGATTACATCGATATCCTGCTTATTCACGCGCCTTTGAACGATCTCTCGGTCCTTCAACAAACTGATGCTGTCGAAATGATGCTTGCATTTAAAAAAGAAGGAAAAACAAAAGCAATTGGATTTAGTGGAAAAAGTATTGAAGCACAAAAAGAAGCAATGCATTGGTCAGATGCCTTGATGATCGAATACAGTGCAGCCAACCAAACGAACGAACCTATCATTACACTCGCACATGAACATAACAAATTAGTTCTAATAAAAAAAGCTATGAACAGTGGTCATTTAAGTGGTACTGAAGCAATTGAATTCATTACAAAAAAATCACCGATTCGCAACGCTTTACATTGCACGGTGATTGGTTCAAGCAATTTGACTCGTATGAAGAAAAATGTTCAGTCGTTTACCATTAAGGAATAACTAGCCGAGTGCCTATTTTCAAGCGGTTCGGATCGATTGTTGGATTCGCTTGTTCAATGGCTCCGTATTTATTCACATTCCCGTAATACTCCCCTGCAATGGAACTTAAGGTATCCCCCTCTTCGATTATATGAATCTGAACACCTTTAAGGTCCGAGACCTCCACATGCGTTGAAACTATAGACTTCTTTTTCATCACTGGCATTCTCAAAACTCTACCAGGCAAAATTGAAATTGGATCAGTAATATTATTGATTGCAGCAATCTCACGCCACATTCGGTAACTACCTAGTTCTCTAGAAGCAATCTCACCAAGGGTTTCTCCCTCTTGTACTTCGTATGTCCTGAAGACTTGTTCAACAATTGGAACTTCGACGGGTGTCGTTTCAATAGGTTCCTCAACTACCGCTACTTCTTCAATAGCGGGTGCAACTGGAATAGGTTGAATAACTGCAGGGTCAGAGTTCATCACCAATTCTGTTGCTATGGGTGGTATTCCGAGTTCTATCAACTTTTCTTCAGGATTACCACCAAATAGGCTAGGACGCTGCTTTGGTAAATCTGCAATTTGTGCATCACTTGGTTCAGGAGGTGTCATGCCATAGTAGACAACCAACGCTGCAAGAAGAAGAACACAAATTGATACGATTGCTTTACTTGTTCCAGACATAACGAAGCCCTCCTTGGCATCTATATATAAATCGGACTAGGAGTGGTTTAATCTTGAAATTGAGCATTTCTTTCCAATCAATAAAACCATCAGGAAACCCACTTGTGTGGTACTCCGAGTTAGAGGCCTGAGATTACGTCCCTAGTTATTCTGGATCAGGCAATGGCTTTGAATGCCCTTTGAAAACAAGTGGCGCTGCAATTGCAACCGAACTATATGTACCGACAAAGATGCCAATCAACAATGCAAACGCAAACGGTCGTATTCCACCGCCGCCAGCAAGATAGATAATGACCACTGCAATCAGTGTGGTTACCGATGTAAGAACTGTTCGACTAATTGTTTGATTGATGGATTCATTGACAATTTCTTGTGTTGGGAAGGGCCGCTTACCCCTATTTTCACGGATACGATCCAAAATAACTATCGTATCGTTCAACGAATACCCAATCACAGTCAACAACGCTGCTATGACTCCCAAATCAATCTGGAATGCCTCTACCTTCAGAGTTTGGCTGAAGAATGAAATATGAGCGATATAACCAGCGAGTGCAAGTGCACCAAGCGTTACCAAAACATCGTGCAACAATGCCACAATCGCCGCGAGCGAATAACGCAAAGACCCAAATCTAAACCAAATATACGCCAAAATACCAAGCAAAGATAAAATAACTGCGACAATTGCGTTCGCTTTCATAGTCTTAGCAATTTGTGACGAAAAACTGCTCACTTGCTCAAGGGATTGTGGTTGGGAAAGTGCTGTAGATATTAGTTCCCATTCGTTCGCTGCGACACGCTCATCCACAACCTCGGGGTTATTCTTGAGATAGTTCATGTCTGGGTCGTAAATCGCGACCGAAATTGCAGTGTACCCATCTCCATCACCTCGTTTCGTCCCAAACACTGCAACCTCGCGGCCGCCAGCATCACGTGCATACTCGGGCTGTTGACGCATGCGGTCAATCCGTTTTTGCACATCAACAAGGGGTACAGAGGGTTCAATATCTTCGACAAAAACAAGAAGGCCACCACGAAATTCCGAAATATCCCCCCTTGCATTTGTTGATAAAACATCTCCAACTGTTGAGGCACTCTGAGGAATTTGGTGCGTATATTTTTCAAAAGAGGTTGTGCCAGCACCAGTAAACATGAGCGATGGTGGAACATCAAGTTCTGATCCAAACGCCTGGGTTATTGCTTCTACAATAGTTTCTGTTACAACAGCATCAACTTCGATTCCTGGCGGATTAGAGACCTTAATTTGGAATCCATCCGAAACAACGCTTCCATCGGCATCAACTTGCGCATCGCCAATTGTGAGAATTGTTGCGCCAGCAAGTTCCGAAAGTATTTGTTCTCTCGAAACTTTTGCATTCAAGGAATTGATTACCGTTTCGCTCGCTTTATCATTCTTTGCAGTTGCCAAGTCTAGCTTTGCTTGAGTGAGTCGAATAGCAGCAGTGTCACCAATTGAGTGGACTCGTTCTTCAACAGAATCTTCACCAGTGTGGGCTAGAAGCAAACGAGAATCGCCATCCTGTAAGGTTCGCATAGTCAATGAGACACCACCTCTAAACTCGGTGTCAAGCATCGTTACTCCCCTACCTAGCAAGAGCCATGCCGATATACCACAGACAACAAAACTCAACACCCAAAAAACCTTGCGTAAATTAACCCAGTCAATAGATGGGTGAAGCACACGGGCAATTGTTGGTACCACAGTCGATAACATCGGTAGTTTTCGAACACCAAGAACATTAGTGTACAACTCAAAAATAACTCTAGTAACAAAGAGGGACGTAAATAACGTTGCGATAATACCAATTGAAAGTGTTACAGCAAACCCCTTAACTTCAGTTGTTGCTGTCCGATACAAAACAAAACAGACAATCAAATTGGTAAGGTTCGCGTCAATAATTGTTGAGTAGACTTTGCTGTACCCTTCACGCACCGCTTCACGCAAATCACGTGCACCTCCAGCAATTTCCTCTCTGATTCGTTCGTAGATAAGAACATTAGCATCAACTGCCATACCCATTGTCAGTACAACACCTGCTAATCCGGGCAGTGTGAACGTTCCATCAATCAAAGCCATGATGCCAAAAATAAGAACGCCATTTGCCAACAAAGCGAAGTCAGCGATTAGACCTGCTGTCATGTAATAAAACAACATGAAAATAATCACTGCAACAACCGACCAACCGAGCGCGGAAAGACCACGATTCAAGTTGTCAACACCAATAGTTGGACCAATAATATTCACGGCAATTGGGTCATGGCTGAGTCTCGCCTCTAAAGAACCAGCAGCCAGTACTTGCAATAAATACTGTATTTCACTTGATGAAAAACTGCCTGTAATTTGACCTTGCCCATTTATTTGAGAATTCAGGTTCGGAGCGGTATACACTTGACCATCTAAAACAATTGCCATTGGCTCATTAACATGTGCACCGGTCATTCTTCCCATCTGGCTAGCCCCTGCACCGTCAAGTCGGAAGGCAACCGCTGGTCTACCAAATTGGTCTGCAGACTGATATGCACCTGTAACTGACCATTTGTTTCCCTTGCTATGCGTCATACTGCGAGCGTCATCTGAATACAACAACACGTAAATATTGCCATCGTATTCTGCGGCTTCAAGATTTCGCAATGCGAGATACGATTGTGGGTCCGCAAGCAATGAAGCCAATTGAGCAGGTGTTTCAACCCATTCCTTTAGACTGTTAATTTGGTACCATCGAGCAATAGGCGAATCCGTGTTGTCAGGACCAACTTCCGCAAGTTGTCCTCGCATATCAGTAACGTCTACACCTTCGGCTTTGCCTACTTGAACGGCAATTCTAAAGTCAAGAACACCTGCACCACGCAACATTCGAATGAGATCTTCTGGATCATCAAAACCTGTTCGTTTCTCTTGGTACTCTTCAAACGTAGTTATCAAATTGCCAAGATGTGTAGAAAGGTGGGGATATGTTGTTTCCAATTCTGTTAAAGCAACCTTTCTTGGTGCAATATCCCTTAACACTTCATCAGTTTCAGTATCACGAATGACACGACCATTGGCATCACGTAGTGGATCACCTTCCGATGAAAGTTGCAGTAACCTGGAAATTTCATTTCTATCTAAACTCAACTCAAGTAATCGTTCACGAACATCTTCAAACTCTAACTCGACATCAGCGACTTGCTGTTCTAGAGCCCCATCTGTTGGATTCTCATCAAGTTCTCTATTAAGTCTTTGCAAATCAATGTATTTATTTTGCAACGTTGCAACTAAGATGCCCCTGGCTCCTTCGCCTCCAAAGATAGTTTCGGCATTTCCATCAACCAATGCTTGGTCAAGTTGGGTTGCACGAATCTGAGATGCCTTTAGAAGTTCATCAAGGTGACCACGATAAATTTCGGCAAGATCCTTCACTTGGGGGCTTGGAAGTGGCATCACTACTTCAATTCTGTCAGTACCAAGTGGTGTCATCTGAATGTCAAACACGCCCTCAGGGTTTACTCGCTCTTTCAGAACTTCAATTGTTTGAGATAAAACTGTCTCACGATCAACATCCTCATCCATCCGTACAGAATAAATCAGGCTCACACCACCACTGAGGTCGCGACCAAGCCGAATTTTTTTCTCTGGCGGTGTCATTGCGAACACACATCCGATGAGTAGAGCGATGATAAGAATGATCTTCCAAAGGAGATTCTGCATAACTAAATAAATCCAAAGTAGTTTAAGGAATGAAGATTAAAAACAAATAAAGTGATAATAGAATGGTTACTCGGCTGGTGTCTCTGTAGTAACTTGTGTGATACTATCTCGAAGTACAGTAATTCGAGTATTTGAAGACTCGTCAACTTTCAATACTACACGGTCTGGCTTAATCTCAACAATAGTGCCAAAGACACCACCTTGTGTTAAGACACTATCCCGTTTTTGAAGAGAGTCGAGCATAACCGCTCGTTTCTTCTTTTGTTTTCGGCCACTAAACATGCTAAATACAATCATGCCAACAATAAGCAGCATCAGCATCGGCATGAAGCCATCACCAAATGGATCTGTTGCGACTTGCCCCTCGCCACCAGTGGGAGTTGCACCAGACTCCGTTGTCGAAGTGCTTGACGGACTGGCTCCCGGGAATGGCACAGTAACTAAGTGTACGCAAATGTCATTAAAGGTAGTAGTTGAGAACATAAATTGGGCTTTCCTCTAGGATGTTAAAGACGATAGAAGTACTGGCCATCGATTCGGCAGCGCAGACCAGGAATTATCTTCGATTGCGAGCCGTATGTCTATCATCAAGGACTGGAAGTGGTGAATGTTATGCAGACTGACCAAGATTCCTGAGAGCATTTCTTTGGACATAAAGAGGTGCCTAAGGTATGCCCTGCTGTTTCCAGCGACGCAAGAAGCACATGTACACCCTTCTTCGATAACCCCTTCATCATCTACAAAACGGGCATTACGTAGGTTTAAAGGGCCCTTTTTGGTAAATGCGTGTGCATTTCGACCATTTCTCGTGGGCAGAACGCAGTCAAACATATCCATCCCAGCCCCTACAGCAGCAACCAAATCCCGCTCATATCCAACACCCATCAAATATCTAGGTTTTTCTTCAGGAAGACGTCCCGCTGTGAATTTTACAATTTCTTGAATCTTTTCTGGTGACTCACCTACAGCAACCCCTCCAATTGCATATCCAGGAAGATCAATATTGCACACTTGCTCAAGACTTCTAGCACGCAAATCAAGATCCGTTCCACCCTGAACAATTCCAAAAAGTGCTTGCTCTTCCTTCTTCTTATGCGCAGCATCACACCGCTCAAGCCATCTTGCCGTTCGATCAAGGGATTGCAACAAACGGTGCTGATGTTGTGATTCCGTCATAACACCATCTCGAGATGTCAACGCATGCCGTCTGCGAGATAAATTTTGTGATTGCGGCTCAACACTTGAAGGGCAATCATCAAACGCCATAATGATGTCTGCACCTAAATTATTTTGTATCTCAATTGAATTCTCAGGTGTCATTCGAATCTTCGAACCATCGATAATTGATTTAAACGTAACGCCATTTTCATCAATAGTATTAATATCTGCCATTGACCACGCTTGATACCCGCCGCTATCCGTCAAGATTGGTCTGTTCCAACGCATAAACTTGTGTACACCACCAAGTGATGCGATGTGTTTATCTCCGGGGCGTAACATCAAATGATACGCGTTGTTCAAAATAATATCTGAACCTGTTGCCCGAACTTGTTGTGGAGTTAAGCCCTTTATTGTCGCTCGAGTTCCAACTGGCATAAAAGCCGGAGTTCTAAACGAGCCATGTAGCGTTGTAACTGTTCCTGTTCTTGCAGCATTTTCCTTACTTCGATGATGAACTTCAAATGACAAGGGCGAACGCAATTATTACTCCTCGCGGCCTTTTCTAGAAGCATCATGCAAAATCTTTTTCTCTTTTGCACTCAAACTGTTCAATCCCTTCTTGTGTATTTTGTCAAGAATCCTATCTACATCTCCTTGCGTTGAATCTTTATCCCTCCATGCAAAATGTTTGGAAGTGGGATCTGCTTTTCCAAGAAAATCAAAGAAACCATTAAGATGATGTGGCTTACGAATGAAATACCACCCTGCTGCTGCTCCACCAAGATGCGCTGCTTCACCACCCGCATTGTTACCTCCAAACACGACCGTGAGTAAAGCCAATACAACAAGCGCGTATGCCATTGTAGATAGACGCATCGGGATAATAAAGAATACAAGGACCTTCACGTTCGGTGCAAGAAATGCACCTGCTAATAAAATTCCAAAGACACCAGCTGAAGCGCCTACCAAAGGTGTCGCGGTGTCATTAAATAACACAACAGGAATACTATCTCCAAAAACATACCCACCTAAATTCAATATAAGATAGAGAATTGCTCCAAAAATACCACAAAGCAAATAAAACGCTAGATACCGCTTCCCGCCCAGATACGACTCAACAAGTGGACCAAAGAAGAAGAGCCCAATCATGTTAAATAAAAGATGCTGAAAGTTAGCATGAAGGAATTGAAAGCCAATAAATCTCCAATATTGAAGACCCCAGATGGCATGATCGGTTGATAAATACAACCATTCTGCAAGAACATGATTGATAAAAGGGTCAATCATATACATACCCACACAAACTAAGATCAGCCATGTGGTAACTGACCACTTCTTACGTTGCGATGGATGCCGCTCTGATAGACCAAAACCCATTGGTCGTTTGGGTCTTGAATAATCTCTGTCATGTAGTCCCATACTACGGGTATCTTACCAAATGCCAAACAAAAAACACGGCAAGCAGAAATCTCCGCTTGCCGTGCTCAAGTTCTTACTATTTAATTATTCATCCACAACAACAATATCGACACGCCGGCTAGCTTCTTTACTCGTGAGTGGTTTCGTGGGGCCCCAACTTTCAATTGAAATTCTGTTTTTATTTACACCATTTGAAACAAGATAATCTCGAACTGACCACGCTCGATCAAACGCGAGGTGCCAGTTACTTTTAAATTTACTCTTTGAAATTTTGTCCGTATCTGTATAACCCATAATTACGATAGATTGATCTGGGTATGTAGAGTTCAAAGCAGAAGCCACGTTTGACAGTGTATTCTTTGCGGATTTCTTTAAAGATGCGCTCCCAGAATTAAAGAGCAAATCACTTGCAACCGTGAGTGCTAAATCTTTCTCGCGCATTTCAGCATCAACTCCATTGATGCTTTCAAAGACGTTGATTGTCTCTGGTTTTGTATCTAATGCCGTTTGCAGAGTTTGGTTTTCTTCTTCTGCAAATCGTAGATTACCTCTAACAGCAGACAACTCGTCGTCGGCCGCTTGCAAAGCGGCAGATGCTTCTTTGTACTGCATTCGAAGTTCTTCATTTTCAGTTTTGAGTAAAGCATTTTCACTTTTCAAGTTGTTACTGCAACCAAGCATTGAAAAACTTACAACTAAACCCGCTATTGCCATCGTTACGTTTGTTCGCATCATGCGTGTCCTTTCTCCGTTTCAGAGGACTATAAACCACATACGAGTGAAACATCCTGTCTTACCCTGTCGCATCCAACGACGTGTGGTGATATTGGTATTGAACCTTCTTTTAACCCATCCGTCAAATCCATACCCTGAAGATACTCCACAAATATTCTCATACTTATAAAATCGTCCCCAGATTTAATTATCTGCACATTTTCTATCGATGGCTGAAGAACGCCAGGCATTGCAATCGTCCAGGCCCAATTCAGCCCCGGACGAAGAAAAACAACTACTAAAGTGGCGATTGCCAGATGCGGCCCATAGGGTATTTCACGAGACTTTTTGCCCATTTTCGCGAGGATCGCTGTGCTCGCAGCCCAGAGCAAACCACTGAAGGGGGCTATGAAGAAAATCAAAATTGGATCCCACCACCCAACAACTGCACCAACTCCTGCAAGAAGGTGTACATCGCCTAAACCCATCGCTTCCCGCCCAAATCCAAGAGTACCTAAAATACGAATTCCCCAAACTAGCCCACCACCAACTAAGTACCCAAGCATACTTCCTCCTAGCACTTGGACCAATAACGGCGGGAACCCACGCTCATATCCAATCATAAAACCAACCACAAATCCCATAATGATGGGACATAAGACGACGATTTCTTTCAACATTTCTCGTCGTGCATATGGGTATTGGGCAATTATTTCATCCCCTTGAACATACTCCTCATAATCAGAAAAACTATGCGGTAGCACGCCTAATTTCAGTAGAACTGATGTAAGAAATACACCGAACATACCACCAATTGCAGCACTCGCCCAAGTCCAATCAACTAATGGGTACGCCCATAACTCGTTAGGGGTGTGCCGCAAGGGAAGTAAACTTTGCACAATCGCTGCACAAAAGGCAACAACTGTCATGAAGATTGGTATTTGAATTGGAATCGTATACGTCCTTGCATCAATAATGGTCATCGCGAGCAAACCACCAACCATGGACACAAGTGCGAGGAACATTGGAAAAGTTTTATAGATACCGTTTACATGCCACCAATCTCCAAAAATTGCACCAAGAAACGGTGTCGAAGTTGGCACCCAATAACAAAGAACGTAACTTAGTAAAAATAATACACCCGTTAGCAACTCTATAAAAGGATATTCAAACGAAACTGGGGCTTTACAGTATCTACATTTACCACGAATTGCGAGCCACCCAATAATCGGTAGATTCTCTCTGAAGAATCGAAGTTTGTGATTACAGGATGGGCAACAACTTGGTGGCGTAAGCAATCGCATGTTTCTTGGTAAGCGATAAATAACTACATTCAAGAAACTACCAAGACAACTCCCTAGCACGAACACAAAAAGTGCAGCTGGAAAATGTTCAAGCAAAGATGCTTGTAACATAAGTTGTTCGATAGTAGGATGAGTTGTTATTAGCAAAGTACGGGAGTCCTTTCCCTAAAGTAGTACATTAATCAAGTTCTTTCGCTTCCATGGTCTTGAGTTGTTGCTCTGCATCCTCTAGCAATTTTCTGCATTGTTTTACAAGGAGTTGTCCACGCGAATGTTCCTTCATCATGGTTTCCAAATCAAGTTCTCCAGCATCAATGCGCTTCACAATTGCATCAAGTTCATCGGCTGCTTGCTCAAACGTCATTTCTTCTGGTTTTAGTACTATGTCATCGCTCATGATGTGCACTCTACCTTGGACTCGATTGCTCCGCCTGCAAGAATTGTCTTGATTTTTTGACCTTCTTTGACTTCTTCTGTTGAACGAATAAGATGTCCAGAATTATCCTGAGTCATACTAAAACCCCTCAACAACACTTGCTTTGGGTTTATCGCCTCTAATTTTCCCTCGATAGTATCCAATCTCGAAATTGCACGTGCTATTTGAAACTCCGAATTGTTTTTCAGATACGACCCCAGTGTTATAACTCTTTTTTGACGTTGTTGAATTAAGGCATGCGGTCTGCGTGCTGTTAATGCCTCTGAAAGAGAGGCAACATACCTTGCTTTTTTATGCACAACCTCAATCGAACTCGAGATTAATTTCGTTGCCATCTGTTCGGCTTGGGATGTACAAACTTCAACTGCTCGGGTCACAATTCCGGATAGTCTGACATTAGTATGTTCAACCAACTGGGAAAGTTCATCGCTATCAGGAACAAGTGCCATAACTGCTTGGGTTGGAGTTGATGCTCTCAAATCTGAAACCAATTCAATTATTGATATATCAGATTCGTGCCCAATTGCAGAAACTATTGGTGTCTTACATTGAAACGCTGCTTCGACTACACCTCGGTCATTAAACGACCAAAGTTCTTCAAGAGAACCACCACCCCTAGTAACAATAATGGCATCGATGCCCATTTCATCGCTCAGGGTATCGATCCTCTGCAAAGCTTCAATGATTGATGGAACTGCCTTAGTACCTTGTACAGGAACGTTGATAATCAAAAGTTCAACAGCTGTCCAACGTTGCCTTGCCGTTTCAATAACATCACGAACTGCCGCTGATGTAGCACTTGTAACAACCGCAATTTTTCTTGGGTAAGACGGCAGTGCCTTTTTGTGGCCTTGATCAAACCACCCCTTTTCTCGTAATTCAATTACGAGTTCATCAAACTCTTTTTGGAGCGAACCTTTCTCTTCTCCAGCTAATTTCATTCGCTCAACGTACATCTGTGTTTTACCGTACTTTGCGTAATGCCCAACGGTACCTCGAATAATGACCATATCACCTTGTTTTGGCTTTCCACCTTCAAACTCACCGCTCTTTATCGTGGAAACTCTCGAAGCCCACATTGCACAATCTATTTTCGCATTTTCATCTGCAAGTGTGAAATACCAGTGATTCGTGCATTTAGGACTATTAATTTGTCCAACTACATCAATGCGACCAATTCTTCCCTCTAGAGTTTCATGGATTTGTTTGCTTAACTGCGAAACACTTATGGGTTTTGGTGGTTCTTCTCGCCGCTTTCGCTTTTCAGGATTTGTAAATAAGTCTGCCACGGTGTGTGATGGTATCCTGCTCAAGTCGAGTTATGCAAGATAC
>CAYZEX010000013.1:13526-20683 GCA_964477675.1 uncultured Isosphaeraceae bacterium | reverse complement strand
AGAGTTGTAACCGTATCGGGCGTACTTTGGAAGATGCATTACATATTTTTTTTTAATTCAATTTTTGATTACACAAAACAAATAACACTTTTGGGTACAAATCACTTTAAAAATGTGCGTGCAAACTACTGTGCGCAATGTTTTTTTGTTTTTTAACTTTGTTAACGTTTGCAAAACGAATCGGCTTGCTTTTGCAACTTTTTTTTAATTTTTTTTGCTTTTTTGTTTTTGTAACGAGATTTGTTAGTTTTCATAACAAAACTTTCATAAGAAGTTAACGCGAGTGATTGCATAAAACTAAAAAACAAAATCGTGTATTATCTACAACTGTAATTCCAGTACAACCAAAACCATGAGCAACATCCAACGCCATATATGTAAAAACGGTTTGCAAATTGTTACAGAAAACATGCCCAACACAAAAACTGTTGCGGTGAATTGGGGGATTCGTGCAGGTGTTGCTTTTAATAAATTTGATGGCGAAAGTGTCTTGTTAGGCGAATTGATACAACGTGGAGCCAATGGGGTTGGTGCAAAGGAACACCACAACGCACTTGATGCTGTTGGTATTAAAAGGCGTATCACCTGTGGAGTAAATTTTCTTAGGATTAACGCTGTTTTGCTAGGAAACCGGCTTTTTGACGCAATTCCCCTTCTTGGGGCTTATTTTTTGAACCCGAGTTTATGCAAAGAACACTTGCCAGCCTGCAAAAGTGTCTGTTTGCAATCGATACTCTCGATTGCAGACAACCCTTCACTTCTTGGAGAAATTGCATTAAACACACACCACCAACCCAGTCCTTTTAACCGCTCCGGTTATGGAGTGAAAGAAAACATCGCAGCAGCAACAATCGAACAACTTAGGAACGTATACAAGCGACTGTTTGTTCCAAACAACTCAATAATGGTAATTGCTGGAAATGTTAATCATTCCAAAACAGTTGATTTAATTGAAACGTTTGTTTCTGGGTGGAAACCAAATGCTTGTGATAAACCCAAGCCCGTTCCGGCTGAGCGTGGAAACCATTGGGTTAAACAAAAATCTTCACAAGTTCATCTCTCTTTTGCATTTGATGCGCCCAATGCAAAGGAGGACTCTTCCATTCTAGAATCTGTAGCAATGACCGTTTTTGGTGGCTCTTCAAGCGGGCGCCTTTTTACCCAAGTAAGACAGCGCCGTTCACTCTGTTACAGTGTCTCTGCACATTATGCTGCTTCAAAAGAACATTCCGTTGTGCGAATGCATGCTGGAACAACTCCACAGCGTGCTCAGGAAACTGCAGATATTTGTTTAGAACAATTACATCGGTTGAAGAGTGGAATTACAAAAGAAGAATTTGACAGAACAATTCACACAATGAAAGCTCGAACTGTGATGCGAGGCGAGTCCACGGCGGCTCGAGCGGGAGCGTTGTGGGGAGATTTGTACGCACTTGAAAAAACCCGCTCTTTGGACGATCGTCTGAAAGAAATCAATAACGTTACCTTTGAAGAAGTTAACGAATGGCTTGCACGCCGTACATTCGGTAAACTCACTTTTGTTGCTGTAGGACCAGAACACATAACTGCCGATAGAATCTAATGTTATGACCAATTAATCTACTGGCACTTCGGCGAGTATTGGTCTTTGCGGGCTTGCTCCTAACTCTGGTTTTGCTGGATTGAAATATTGCAGTACTTCCTGCCCGTTCACAAGACGCTTGGGGAACTTCGACATCATTGCTTCAACTTCTGGGCTGTAGAACCCGGTCTCAGCATCAAGAGCGTTAAACCCAAAAAGTCCAACAGTCACTGAACTGAGGGCGGCGTCATCATTATGATAAAAAAATGCTTCAAAACCTTTGCCGCGCAATTCAGATGCATATCTTTCTGCCACAGCTCTTCTTTTAGCAACGGGAAACTGCCCACTTTCAAAATCGCCCCACACCGCCACTTCAAGGGTGTAAATTGGAACTAAAGTTGGATACTCTCTTCGTACTGTCCACAAATCGTGAGGATGAAGGTTCTTTTGCACAGTTGAACCCTTAAATTTTACCAACATAATCTGAGGAAATAGTTGCAAACCATTTTGATCCATAACCCCCCGTAGCATGGCAAGGTCTTTCTGCGCTTCAGCATCTTCGTACCCCTTGTAGTCACCGTAAGCCAAAACAGTGCCACGGCTTCTTGGTTGCATACGAATATTTTGTCCAAGCCAAGGATACATACTTGCTAGTTGTGTAAGGGTAGTTGCTGCCAACTGGGCGTGTTGTTGCCCAGTAAACGTGGCAATAACTATGGCGAATATATCTTTTGTTTTAGAAACCCTTGTGGTATTTATAGGGGCAAAAGTCATATCGTCCTGAAAATCCCATGTTGATGTGTCCATGATGTCTCCATCAACTGCATGGTTCTGTGGTTTATTGGCCGTTGTTTTTGGACCACAGCCTATAAACACAGTAAAGAGCAGAGCAACCAAACAGAATACGGATTTGAGCGTCATTACGTGTATGGTACCCACTGCTTTGCGATGCGAAAAACGTGTTTTTTGCCACATAACGCGTGGTGATATCGGACTTTACGAAAACTTCTAAAAATTCTTGAAAGTTCAAGCAAAACCACCAAAATATACGATACAAATAGGGTGCAGGTGGTATTGCTTGGTGGCTTCCGCTTGTTAGGAATTGGGGGTGAAAGAGAAGTTTTTTGGGACTTGAGGAACAGTCGCTTAGCGACACAGCAAAGGTGTATTTTTAGTTATGTCAGAAATATCCGCAATCGGAAATGCAGTCGTAGGAAACGTACGGGCAACCGCCCCAACTACCCCAGCCTCTGCAACAGTACCAGTCGAGGTAACAGCAACATCAACGGATGGCGTCACCGTTGCAACAGATCATGTTGAATTTTCAGAGCAAGCACAGCTGCTTGAAAAAATTCAACAAATGCCAGCAGTTCGGCAAGACCAAATCGATGCTATTAAAGATGCCATAGCAACAAACTCCTATCTCACGGATGAAAAACTTAGCCTTGCAATCGACAGGATGATTGACGAAGTTTCTCCGTAACGGGCGGTTTTTTGGTAGACATTGCACGAACCCTAACTACGGCCACGACACTCTTTCTCGTGGTGTTGTTTTGTGTCGGCTGTACCGTGAATAATAAAATAGGTGGTCCAAGCCAAACGGGTGTTTGGGAGTACGCGCCTGAGCATATTGCAATACACCCACTGAGCCGTTTCAAGAACACAGAAGATGACTCCATCATTATTGTGCACACAACTTTTACTGATGGTGATGGATTTGCGTGTAGGGGGGTTGGTCAATTAAAAATTACGGTGAAAGAGGACGATATTGATGAAAGCGAAAATGTCTCTCTCGACAACAAAGATGTAAACTTCAAACGGTTTGACCAAGTTACAAGAACGTACCGTGTTCATTTCAGTAATGTCCCCAATAACTGGGAGAAAGTTACCGTTGAAGCCTCGTTTACAAACTCACTGGGTGAGGTTTTAACCAGTAAACCGTACGTGATTAACCGTTAGCACGCCGAGGGGTGCCAAATAGTTTTCATCTCAACAAATGGCTCTATCTCCCACGGTGACGCTGTAGCATTATTGTCGTACCAGGTTTCATCTTCATACGAAACACAGTGCACCCGTTTTAAACTGTCCGAAGCACCCTCTTCAATAGTAATTCTATTCTTCTTAGAAATGTTAGCTCCATACACACCTGCTACTTGTCTGTGTGTCGCGATGTGACCTATCAATTCTTGTTGGGATCCTGTGATTAGGTTAATTACTCCCGGTGGGATATCTGATGTTTGGCATACTTCGCCCAGAATTGCCGTCGCCATCGGGTGTTCACTCGAACCAACAGCAACCAGTGTATTTCCTGAACACAGTGGGGCGCCAATACATGTGATAAGCCCAAGAAGGGATGGTGTTGGTGGGGCAATAGAAACGATTACACCCTGTGGCTGTGGAATAGTAAAGTTGTAATAACTTCCTGCAACAGGATTTGCACACCCAATAACCTGTTGATACTTGTCTGTCCAGCCAGCAAACCGAATAAGTCTATCAACTGATGCGTCAACCTCTTTTCTTGCAGAAGCGACTGACGTCTGTTGCGTAACTTGAATTGCTGCAGCAAACTCTTCCCGGCGACCCTCAAGCATCTCTGCCATTCGATAAAGAATTTGCCCTCGCAAATAACCAGTAATCCCAGACCAAGGTTCAAACGCCTTGTCCGCTGCCTCAACCGCATTTCGAAAATCTTTACGAGATCCGTGGCAAATATGTGCAACAGTCTCACCTTTAAGGTTTTGAACCGCAATCGAACGCCCAGATTCAGTTCTTGGAAACGTGCCACCAATATATAGTTTGTATGTTTTCGGAACGGTTAATCGTGACATTACGAATTCCTTCCTCGTGACTGTTGCAACCGAACGTACGGGCGTAGACCTTGCATCCCACCCTCTCTTCCAAAACCAGATTCTTTAAAGCCACCAAACGGTGAAGCGGCATCAAATTTGTTGTAGGTATTGCACCAAACAACGCCAGCGTCCAACTCTCTTGCAATTTCAAATATCTTAGAACCTTTGTCTGTCCAAACACCTGCAGCAAGACCGTAGGGGGAGTTGTTTGCCCTAGAAATCGCTTCTTGCGGTGTTCTGAACGTCATAACTGAAAGTACTGGGCCAAATATTTCTTCGCGAGCAATGGTATGGCTTGGTTGTACATCAGTAAAAAAGCAAGGGCTACACCAATACCCTTTTGTTGGAAGTCTTTCTTTGTTCACTTCGTGGAGCTGCGCGCCCTCGTCAATCCCGTTTTGAATATACCCACGGACAGTTTCCAGTTGTGGCTTGGAATTAATTGCCCCAAGGTCTGTGTTTTTATCTAAGGGGTCTCCAACTCTTAGTGAGCCAAGTCGGTGTGTAAGTTTTTGTACCACCTCGTCCAAAATAGACTCTTCTACAAAAAGTCGGGAACCTGCACAACAAACGTGACCTTGATTGAAATAAATGCCGGAAATAATTCCCTCCACTGCTTGGTCAATTGCAGCATCGGCAAAAATAATATTTGCGCTTTTGCCACCAAGTTCAAGGGTCAGTTTTTTCCCTGTTCCAGCGGCATTACGCATCAATAGTTTTCCAACCTCTGTTGAACCAGTAAACGCTACTTTGTTTACAGTCTTATGTTCAGCAAGGAAGCGCCCTGTGTCTCCTGCCCCAGTAACAATATTAACAACCCCCTCTGGCAAACCAACCTCTTGAATAATCTCCGCTAATCGAATCGCGGTAAGAGAAGTTGTTTCCGCAGGTTTTAAAACACAAGTATTTCCACACGCTAGCGCTGGGGCAAGTTTCCAAGCAGCCATGAGCAAGGGAAAGTTCCACGGGATAATCTGTGCACAGACACCAACAGGTGAAACCTCTCTCCCAGAGAACGCATACGTAAGTTTATCTGCCCATCCGGCACAGTAGAAAAAATGTTGAGCAACAAGAGGGAGATCAACATCCCTAGATTCCTTTATTGGCTTTCCACCATCCATTGTCTCCAAAATAGCCAGCTCTCTTGCTCGTTCTTGAATTCTCCGAGCAATACGGTATAAATACTTTGCCCGCATTGATCCATCTAGTTTTGACCATTTGGGCAACGCTTTTTTAGCGGCAAGAACTGCGGCATTAACATCCGCTTTACCAGCACAGGCAATGTCTGCCAACTTCTCTTCGTTTGAGGGGTTTAGGGTAGCAAACCAGGACCTAGATTTCGGCGCAATGAACTTTCCGTCAATAAACAACTTGTTTTTTGGTTCAATAACTACCTTGGTGCTCTCTGGTGCCGGGCTGTATTCCCAGCCAACTATTTCTTTGTGTATTTGAGTTGACATTTATTACGCCTCACTAAAATCGTACGAAGCGGTGTACCGCCCCGTCTGTTGTCTTACCAGTTGCCGCAAAACATCGTTTGCCAAACTTGATGCACCAAAACGGAACAGTTTTTTTGTTAACCATGCATCGCCAAGAGTTTCTTTAACCATCACGAGATAATGCAAACATTGTTTTGCTGTCTTTATTCCACCCGCAGGTTTCATGCCAATTCTAATACCTGTCTCTTCATAATGCTCTCGAATTGTTTCTAACATTACAAGTGTGACTGGCATGGTGGCTGCGGGGCTTACTTTTCCGGTCGATGTTTTTATAAAAACCTCTCCGTCCTCGATAGGACCCGCTTCGCTTGCTGCTTTGATTGCGAGTTCTGATGCAAGGCGAACATTTTCTAGGGTCTCAAGTTCACCGGTTTCAAGAATAATTTTTAAGTGCGCCTGACCACACGCCTGACGAACTTTTTTTATTTCGTCCGCCACTTCGCAAAACTCGCCAGACAAAAAGGCTCCTCGGTTAATCACCATGTCAATTTCGTCCGCGCCCGCTTGCACTGCTTCAACGACATCATTTAGTCTCACTCCAAGTGGATATTGACCACTAGGAAACCCCGTTGCTACTGAAGCTACCGCAACGGTTGAGCCCTCAAGGGCTCGTTTTGCAACTTGTACAAGTGAGGGATAAACACAAACCGCGGCTACCGATGGAAGCGGGGGATCAATCTCACCCTCCCAAGGTGTAACTGCCTTTGCACAAAGCGATCGTACTTTTTCTGGAGAGTCTTTGCCCTCTAGGGTAGTTAAGTCGATCATAGATAGGGCTAGTCGAAGCCCTTGTTGTTTTGAGGTTGTTTTTATTGACCTGCTCGCAAATGAAGCGGCACGCTGTTGAACCATAACTGAGTCGACTGGGGTACGCATGAATGCAGTGTACAGGGTGTTTGCTATTTCCGAGCCTCAGTGAACATGTCGGGTAGATACCAAGATGCAACAGGTCGAATCTTTGTCTGATTTTGAGGGTCTGGCAAATCATAGATCATCATAACCTGACGTTGATTATCAAAAACATATAACAGGTCTGACCCCTGACCGCTTGGCGTAGTCACCATAGTAAATCCATTGCTTTTGATAGATGTTTCTGCGTTTGCGGTATGCGAATGTTTGCCAGATACAAAAAGGATTGCCCCAATTAATACAAACGCGCTTGCCCATAATGAGTTGTTGTAGGAATGTTGCATTTATCTCCGAGGTACCGAATCCGCATCATTACGCAAGTTTCTATATCCAAGAATT
>CAYZEX010000013.1:9138-13426 GCA_964477675.1 uncultured Isosphaeraceae bacterium | reverse complement strand
AGTAGAATCGAGTTGCCCAGAGGAAGAGGGAACAAGAGAGACTGCCGCAAGAATTGCTAAAAGCAAAACATTTAGCGCAATAACACTGTTTCTGGATTGTTGACTGGTGCGAACCGCCATTTTAATCTTGGTGCCCACGTTTTGATGACATCAAACTAATAGCAATTACAACACCAAAAAACAAAAACATCAACATAAACCCAACCCACGCCGCTGCTGTTTTTCGCAAATGCGGCTCTGGGGGAGCCATTTGGACCGCTTGAGCAATTGTTGAAACCATTGGCAAGCACAAACATGCGTAAAATATTGACTTTATTCGTAACATTGCATACAGGATACCCTACTTAGATCATTGCTGTACATCACGCAGTTTTGAGCCAATTGTCGTGCCAAGAGCATGAAAAATCTCTTCTGTGGCGGTGGATTGGTTCATAGTAAAAAAGTGTATTCCACGTACACCCTTGTCAAGGAGCTCTGCGCATTGTTGCGCTGCCCAACTCACCCCTACTTTATGAACAGATTCTGGATCGTCTTGAAATCGATAGAGTCTGCGTTGCAAAGCAGCGGGAAAGTTAGCTCCACCAGCCAAGTCCGCCATTCTTCGCATTCCAGATAGCGATGTAATCGGCATAATTCCTGCAATGGTCGGTATGTCTATTCCAGCAAGTTCGCACTGATCACACCAATCAAAGAAAGCATTGTTGTCAAAAAACAACTGGGTACAAATCCAATCAACACCACAATCTACCTTGGCCTTAAGGTGGTCGAGTTGAACAAGACGGTTGGGTGTTTCGGGGTGACCTTCTGGAAAACCAGCAACACCTATCCCAAAAGAAGCGTCTTCAAACTGATGAATTGCTTTAATTAAATCGGATGCAAATGTATAGTCGCCTTGATCGCCTCCATCGGTTGGAATATCTCCACGCAGTGCAAGGATGTTGTCAATGCCGTGCGCGGCGTACTCTCGCAAAATAGCGTTAATTTCTTCTTTTGTATGACCAACACATGTAAGGTGGGGGATGGGGTCTAGGGCTGTTTCGTCTGCAAGGTGACAAACTAAATCACGAGTACGAGTTCGAGTTGATCCACCTGCGCCGTAAGTCACTGAAACAAATGAGGGTTCAAGAGCCTCAAATTCACATAGACGATTCGTTAACACTTCCCACCCACGTTCCGTTTTTGGAGGAAAAAACTCAAAACTGAATATGGTTTTATCTCGCTTGAAGATGTCTTTTACGTGCATTGCAATAGGATAGTCCAGAGATGGTTTGTGTTGGTAGTGTGTAAAGCTCCAAATAATGTTTATAATTGCGTTCTATGGATGAACGACTTCGTATTCCAAAGCCGACCGCAAGGCGGCTCAGCCTTTATTTAAGGGAGCTTGAGGTGTTAAAAGAAGCCAAATTGGCTTCGATTAATTCAACTCAACTTGGGAAAGCCCTTGGCTTTACTGGTGCCCAGGTTCGGAAGGATTTTGCAACGTTCGGAACCTTCGGAAGACCGGGAGTTGGCTACTCTGTTGAACATCTCAGTGAAAAGATTCGCCAGATTATGGGCACTGATCAAACGTGGGATGTTGCTGTGGTGGGGGCAGGAAAAATAGGTCGTGCTATTTCTGCATATCCAAAATTCATTGACCGAGGTTTTAAGGTCGTAGCAGTTTTTGACAGCAACCCATCAATTGTCGGAACCATGGTAGCAAATCACAAGGTTCGTCAGGTTGCTGATATGACTCGGATTATCCCGCTACGAAACATTAAACTCGCCATTCTTTCCGTTCCTGTTACAGTCGCTCAAGAACTCGCCGATCGACTCGTCGCCTCTGGAATAACTGGCATATTAAATTTTGCTCCAATCAGACTCAAAGTTCCTGATAGTGTTGGTGTCTCAAGTGTAGACTTTTCTCGGTCTCTTGAACAACTCGCACTTGAAACGTCCATCGATTTTTGTTGAGTTTACAGGAGTAGGTTTTCCTCCTTTGTAACTCAGAAACCAAGGACTTAGTAAGATATACAGATGACGGATTCCACCCTCTTAGAAACATTTGATTCTCCTTCAAAATCACCTTTTTTGATTGAACATTTGAACGAGGAGTTTACTTCCGTGTGCCCAGTAACCGGACACCCAGATTTTGGAACCATATTGCTGCGATATGAACCAATAGAAAAGTGTGTGGAACTAAAGAGTCTAAAACTTTATTATCAATCGTTTCGGAACGAAGGTATTTTTTACGAAGCGGTAACAAATAAAATTCGTGACGATCTTAGTGATTGTATGAAACCCAAATGGCTACAAATAATCACAAATTGGCGGGGTCGGGGTGGCATTCGCAGCACCATTACCGCAACGTTTGGTGATATACCGACATGCTGGCAAAACGCGTAATATGAAAATACTCCTTGCAACTTCTAATGACCATAAACTTCAAGAAGTCCGCGAAATATTACAACCATTTGGTGTAGAAGTTGTTGGGTTAGATTCTTTACCAGACAAACACAACGAACCGGTTGAAGATGCTGATTCGTTTGAGGGTAATGCAAGACTTAAGGCAATTGGGTACGCAACGGCTACAAAAATTCGATGTATGGCTGATGATTCTGGTTTAGCGGTCGATGCTCTGGATGGAAAACCTGGCGTTTACTCTGCCCGTTACGCCAACAAGGGTGAAACAAGAGAGGAAAGGGACAAAGAAAACAACGCCCTTCTGCTAAAAAATATACAAGAGGTTCCAGCAAAAGACCGAACGGCTCGGTTTGTGTGTGCAATTTGTATTGCTGATCCAGATGGATCGGTTATTGCAGAATCAACCGGCACAATCGAGGGGGTTATTGGATTTGTTCCACGGGGAGAAAACGGATTTGGTTATGACCCTTTATTTTTTGTTCCATGCGCAAATAAAACCAGCGCAGAAATGACGGAAGAAGAAAAAAACAGTCTGTCCCACAGAGGAGAAGCGGTACAAAAGATTATTACTTGTTTCGAGCAGTTATAACGGCCACCTCTGCTGGGCAATTCACCCGAAGGGGAAACCAAGCCCCAACTCCAACCGTAACAAACAAACGGCTATCACCCTGTTCGTATTCTCCGGCTGAATATTTGTGAGCAACCGCTAGGTTCTTAGTTTTTTTATTTTTTACCGCTACTTGCCCCCCATGTGTATGCCCAGACAGAGTAAGTGGAACGCTCATCTTAGAGGCCGCTTTAAATGCCTTTGGATTGTGCGACAAGAGAATATGCGTATCCTTGGTGCAAACCCGATTAACCTTCTCCTTACATTTTCTTGATGATTTTGCCCAGTCAATCCCAGCAATGTGTAATGCGTTTCCTCCATGGTAAACATGACAGGTTGAGTCTCTTAACAATGTGATTCCAGCATTAATTGCCATCGAGCTTATTGTTGTTGCACAGTCGAGTTCATCGTGGTTGCCAAGAACAAACATCGCTCCAAGGGGGGCTTTAATAGAGGCCAATTCTTCCAAAAGTGTTTCTGCTCCACTGATACACAGGTCAACAATATCACCTGTGCACACAACAATATCTGGTTCTTGCCTTGCAAGAAGTTGTATGGCATCTACAGCTCGCTCAATTGGCATAAGGTCGCCTAGATGAAAGTCGCTTACATGCCCAATGCGTAAACCATCAAAGTGGGTCGGCCATTTTGGTGAACTGATTTCTAACTCGTGAAGGTTGATGGATTGATCAAAATGTTTTTTGAACAAACGCCCCCTACTTAATTTGTTTGGTCCGGTTGTAAAAAGAAGGTGCCTCGCTTTGGCCCTTTTAAATTTACTTGATGTTTTTTTGGGTGGCAACATGCTGTGTTGATACGATTAATAGAGTGGTGCGTTCATTAAAAACGCACTTCGCACCCAACAAAAAGACCTTGTAACCCCGCGTCAAACGTATAAAAACCGTCCTCTGCATTCAATTCTTGAAGTCGGTACCCAAAAAAGCCCGCGAAAGATTCGGAAAAATAAAAAGAAAGCGTTGCTTCAATACTACCAACCCACCCACCGTCACCGCCAAACACTGGACCTGCCAAAAACTTTCCATTGATTCCCATGGACGTATTATCACCTAGGGCGTTGTCCGTTTTCCACACAAAATTCATTTCTAAGCCCGCCTGCAAAGCAAGCCAACTATTTTGGTGTGTCACCTGTTGGCTAGTTGTTATGTTGTCGAGTTCTGATTTAACTCCAAACCAACGAAAACTTCCAACTGGGGCGAATGTGAGTGTTGCTGTCTCGCTAGTTTTGTATGGTTGCCAAATTTCCCAAGCAACATCTGT
>CAYZEX010000013.1:0-9038 GCA_964477675.1 uncultured Isosphaeraceae bacterium | reverse complement strand
TTGTTGTAGGTGTGACATGATTGAGTCGGCAAAAGAGGGCCGGACAATGAGTGTATACCCAATCCCCATATTAAATACGTTGTACATTTCTTTTGTTTCAATGTTCCCCTCTTGTTGCAAGAAGTTAAAAACATTTGGAATCTTCCACTTATCGAGATGAATCGTGGCGTCAACGTCATCGCTAATAGCTCTACACAAGTTTCCTGCAATACCACCACCTGTAATATGTGCCATTCCAGAAACCACTTTTTTTACGCGGTATTGTTTAAGCAATTTGACAATTGGCTCCACATAAATACGCGTTGGCTCAAGAAGAACTTCGCCAAGCGTTTTTGTTTTATCAAGTTCTGGTATGACCGTCGCTAGGTCAAGACCTTTAACAGCAGCTCTAGCTAGCGTAAAACCATTGGAGTGAACACCGCTTGATGGGAGCCCGATGATAATATCACCTGTTTCTACACGGCTAGGGTCAATTGCACGATCAAGTTCAACCACACCTACAGCAAAACCCGCAATATCAAAATCTCCTTCTTGGTAAATTTCAGGCATTTCTGCGCATTCGCCACCAATTAGCGCACAATTTGAAATTTCACATCCTTTGGCAACACCCGAAACTATTTCTGCCGTAATTTTAGGGTTTTGGTTGTGTAGTCCTAGATAATCCAAAAAAATGAGCGGTTCTGCACCTTGCACAATCATATCGTTTACATTCATCGCAACGCAATCGATTCCCACAGTGTTATATATATGGAGTTCGCTAGCCAGTTTTACTTTCGTTCCAACTCCATCTGTACAAGCCACGAGTACTGGATCTTTATAATTCCTTTTAAAAAGCCGCTCGTTAAAATCGAGGCGAAACATGCCTGCAAATCCACCATGTTCTCCAAGAACTCTCGAACCATGGGTTCGTTTCATCATTGTCTGAATAAGACCAACGAGTTTATCGCCCGCCTCGATATCAACACCGGTTTCAGCGTACGTTAGTGGTTTTTTTGTTGGAGAAGGCATATGTAAAAGTGTAGTCATCTTGAGCAGTTGGCGGTATCCTGTATGGTCTTAATTGGAGTAAAACATGTCTATTTTAATAAATGGTTCAACTAAAGTTATTTGTCAAGGTATTACGGGTTCCGCAGGAGCTTTCCACACAAAGGGATGCCTTGATTATGGCACCAAAATGGTTGGTGGAGTAACCCCAAATAAGGGCGGACAGCGGGATGCGAATGGATTGCCTATTTTTAATACTGTTTCTGAAGCAGTTGAGGAAACTGCTGCAACCGCAACGATGATTTTTGTTCCACCACCATTTGCGGCTGATTCTATTCTTGAGGCCGCAGACGCTGGAATTGGTGTCATTTGTGCAATTACTGAGGGTATTCCTGTTGCGGACATGATGCGTGTCAAAGCAATGCTTGCTGGTTATCCGGATACTGTTTTAATTGGTCCAAATTGCCCTGGGATTATTACGCCTGGCAAAAAAATATCTGGGGAGGGCGCAACGTCCGTTTTTGAAAATGGGTGCAAGATTGGTATTATGCCTGGGTACATTCACACTGCTCCCTGTGATGCTGAAACAGGCAAGAGTGTTGGAATCATTAGTCGCAGCGGAACGCTTACATACGAGGCCGTTTGGCAAACAAGTTCGCTTGGGCTTGGTCAATCTACGTGTATAGGAATTGGTGGTGATCCAGTCAAGGGTGATAATTTTGTTGAATTGTTGGAGCGATTTGAAGAAGATGATGAAACCGATGGCGTAGTCTTAATTGGAGAAATTGGCGGAAGCGATGAAACAGATGCTGGCCGTTGGGTCAAAGAAAACATGAAGAAACCCGTTGTTGCTTTCGTTGCTGGTAAAACAGCGCCGAAGGGAAAGCGAATGGGGCACGCCGGGGCAATTATTGGTGGAGAAGATGATACTGCTCAGGCAAAGATGGATGCACTTCGTTCTTGTGGAATTACAGTATCGGAAAGTCCCGCCGGCATTGGAGTAGCCATGACCGAAGCGCTTGGTGTTGCTCGTCAAGTTGCAAATTAAATGCTATCCTGTACTTATTCCAATATTAATCCCAAGGAGGGGAACAAGCGTGACAACAATCAAGGAACGATACAAACAAGTACAAGATAGAATTGCCTCAGCCGCTAACCGCTCTGGGCGAACCGCGAGTGATGTTCATCTAGTAGCAGTAACAAAATATGCCTCGGTCGATGACGTTCGACAACTTATTGATTTGGGGCATGTTGATTTTGGAGAAAGCCGGCTACAGCACTTCACCCAAATTGTGGCGCAAATAGACGAATATATTGGACGACGAAAAGAACTCGGTGAGCCAGACTTGTCAAACCCAATTCGTTGGCATTTTATTGGGCACCTTCAACGAAACAAGTGCAGAAGGGTGGTTCCACTGTCAAGAATGGTTCATTCTGTTGATTCACTTCGGCTAGCGGAGGAATTAGAAGAAGTTGCAAGTAAAAAAAATACTGTCATCGAGGTTTTACTTCAAGTTAACATTGCAAATGAACGCCAAAAAACAGGAATTGCCCCTGCTGCAATTGAGTACATGCTTGAACACCTTGCATCTATGCCACACGTAAAACCTCGTGGCATGATGTGTATGGCTCCAGCCAGTGACAATCCAGATAATTCTCGACCCATATTCCAACGATGCGAAGACCTGTTTTCAGAAATGAAATCAAGTAGACATTGTGGCAATTCCTTCAACGTTCTCTCAATGGGGATGTCCAGTGACTTTGAGATTGCAATCGAATGTGGTGCAAACATTGTGCGGGTTGGGTCTGCATTGTTTGGCGAAAACGCCGTCTCTACTGACACCACCGCGGTAACCGGTCTATAGCGTACTGATTCAAGGGTTATGGAGTTTTTTCTAATAGAAATTGACCCGCTAATTACCTCCGAGGTAATTAACTCTCGAATTCACATTAATTACCTCGGAGGTAATTAGCGCACTGGTTCACAGGCCGTAGAACAGAACCAGGTCGATTACTTTGGGTTGGTCGGGGTTAATCTCTAGTGATTGACGAAAGGCCTTGCTTGCAATTTGATATGTCTCGGGATTTATTTTGTCACCAAGCAACCAATCATTAAGTTTGTTTACGCCAATGCCATTTAATGCCCGCCAGTTGTTTTGGTCGTACGCAACCGATGTTTTATATGCTTCTAAAGAAGATTCGTAATCACCTAATCTAAACTCCGCCCAGCCAAGTTGTTCGTACACTTCCGAAGTTGGCTCCAACTTAATCAGTTGTGAGGCCGTGTTCACAATTTCCTGGTATCTTTTTTCTTTGATTAAAAGAAGAATAATGCTCCGCATAAGTCTTGGGGATGGTTCATTCATCGCTTCTGATGCTGCTATGTAAGAATTAAGTGCGTCTGTTGTACGATCTAGCATCTGATACGTAGCAGCAAGAGTGATTTGTGCGTGCGCTTGGTTGCCTTCTAGTTGGATCGCGCGTTCGGCAAAAACTAAGGCGTTTTGGGGTTTGTCCATCTGAAGATATGTTGTTGCAATATTCATGTTTGCGCCCATATCTTCTGGATGAAGCGTTAACGCTCGGTGGTATGCGCGAACAGCATCAACAAATTTTTTAAGCATTTGCAAAGAAACTCCGTACCCATATTGTGCATCAAAATTTCTGGGGTCTAACTTAACCGCCCGAGCAAAAACTGGCTCCGCTTTTTTCCAGTCTTTCTTTATAAGATAAATGTCCCCAATTCCAACAAAGGCATTTGTCGCAACTGGGTTTTGGCTTATTACTTCTTTAAATATTTTAAGCGCTTCGTCATAATCACTTGCCGCCATAGCCAACTCGCCCGCTTTAATTGACACTTTTTGAACCTCTGTAACTGGAACAGTGGACAACCCAACATGATTAACTTCATCTACAGGAGAAACGGCGTGGCACCCTGCAAAACAAAATATTAAGCCAGATAGAATGAATTTGTGGTGTCTCATGAGCGGGATAGGATACTTGGAATTGTTGACTATCGGTGTTTTAATGCCGATTTCGCCATTCTTCTCAGTTTGGAAATGTTAACCTGATCCATTGGCACGCCTGTACTACTCTCTTCCTTAGATGTTTCAAGTATCTTTGGTACGTGGTCAAACTGTTGTAGTTCGAGAATACTACGAAAACAACTAAGACCACACGTACCCTGACCAATATGGGTGTGTCTATCGAGCCGTGAACCAACTGCGCCTTTAGAGTCATTGAAATGGAACACCTTGATGTGTTCAAGTCCAGCGCTCTCCTCAAACAACTGTAGTGTTTCTTGTGCCTTTATAAAAGTTGTCATGTTGTACCCCGCCGCTGTAGCGTGACAAGTATCAAAACAAAACCCAATTCGCTCGGGTTCTAGAACGTGCTCCCGAATCCAACCTAAGTGTCGAAAGTCATAACCGAGATTCGTGCCCGATCCAACGGTAGTTTCTAAACATGTAACAGTGTTGTATCCACGACAATCTTCGTGCAGTTGGTTAAGTGAGAGTACAATTCTTTTCAACCCGCCAATCTCCTCTCTGGGAATTGGGTCAAGCAGGTTGTTTGGGTCGTCGCGTTTTCGTGGTTTTCCCAATCGTGCTCCGGGATGAGAAACCAAAAATGGTATTTCTAGTTTTTCACACCGCTCTAGCTCTTCTCTTTGCAATGCGATTGACTTTTTTTTAGAGTCTTGGTCTGGAGACGCAAGGTTCACTAGATAACTGTTGTGACTAACGATGCGGTTCGTGCCGCGCCATCCAATTGCATCAAGGGTTTGAAGCCAAAGAGTTACAGCCTCGTCTTGTAGCGGTTTTGTGTTCCATTGTCGTTGGTTTTTTGTAAAGACCTGTACACAGTCCATGCCTTGCGCATGGGCATTCTCTGGTGCACAAAACAAGCCGCCTGAAATAGAAAGGTGTGACCCAAACACGAATGTTTACACGCCATTTGACACTGGAACGCCCAACATTGAAGCCGCGCCCCTTGCAATATCTGTGTAATGCAAGCCACACATTCTAAGTATGTCTTCAGGTGTTCTTGTTGATTTGGGAATTCGACGAACATGTAATTGCTCAACGGTAAACGCATCTCCAGATGAAGCACAGACGTCCGCCACCGCAGAACCAAGCGAACCGCCATAATTGTCTTCAACAACAAAGACGTTACCGTTGTTTTCGTTTGCCAAATCAAGAAGTCGCTCTTCATCAAACGGAAGTGAATACAGGTCCAAAAGAGTGGCATCAATTGCAAGGCGATCGAGCTCTTCAATGGCCTTATTGCACTCGTGAATCATATAACCAGCAGACACTATAAGAACGTCACGCCCCTGAGTAAGCACCTCCATGCCACCAAGTTCAAACTTTGTTTTCTCGTCATAAATCATCTCTACTTCGGGTCTAAATGTTCGCAAATACGAACACCCAACATGATTAGACATTGCGACTGTGAGCCCGTATGCAGCCCAAGCATCTGCTGGTTGTAATACATAGCAGCCCGGGTTCCCATAGTGATCTTTCATAGTTCCAAAACTTCTGAACCAAGCAATATCTGGAAGTGACATCTGGCTGGGTCCATCAGCGGCGAGTGAGATGCCGCTATGCGAACCAACAATTTTAATGTTTGCACCCGAGTTAATTGCCATTTCGATTTGGTCATATCCCCTAGTAATAAATTTAGAAAATGTAGAGCAAAATGGTATTTTTCCAGCTGCGCTTAGACCAGCACCAACCGAGTACATGTTTTGTTCGGCAATTTTGCATTCAACAAAACGGTCACAGAGTTCTGGATCGTTCCCAAAACTGTTGCTAAAGGTTGAGTTGCTCACATCTGCATCTACCGCCCAAATCCTGTCGTTGCCGTGGCCAAGCGCACGCAATGCAATACCGTAGGCTTTTCGTGTTGCCATTTTTCCGGATTGCAACATGGAAGTCATGTCCCATTTTGCCATCGCCTCTTTAAATGACATCACGTCCACGTTGTTGGTTTGTGTTGTTTGGGTGGGTGGTTCGGGAATCGCAACAGATGCCGTTGCAAGTGAGGATGTTAGTTTTAAGCCGGTTTGTCGAAGTTCATCAACAACCTGTTGAACCTGTTGTTTTGACGCGGGTTTGCCATGCCAATTTCCGCCCTGCATAGATGGTGCGCCCCACCCCTTAACGGTTTTTGCAACAACTGCCATCGGCTGCGTCCTACCATCAATATTAAATTGATCGAACGCGGATTTAATCTCATTTGGACTGTGGCCATCAATTGTTACAACTTCAAACCCAAAGGCCTTTAGTTTTGCAGCAATCCTTTCTGGTGATTGTTGTTTACTGACTGGTCCCGCTTGTCCATACGAGTTGCAGTTAAAAATTGGCAAAACGTTTGTTAAATTATGGTCCATAATGAAGTCAAGTGCTTCGGTAATTTGACCTTCGCGAGCTTCACCATCACCAATAATGCAATATGTTTTTCTTCCTGAGTTGTCTGCAAATGCTGCAATGCCAAGACCTGCAGCAACAGAAAGGCCCTGTCCAAGAGAGCCCGTTGCAGCATCAAAAAAAGAAACACCTTCTTTTGGATTTGGGTGTCCGTCAAGTGGAGAATCTGCTTCTCGTAATGTCTTTAGGTGTTCGGGATTAAGTTGAACAGGTTCTCCATTCCACTCTACAATCGCTCCAATGTCCGCCAAAGCTGCGTAAACGGCTGGCACCGCGTGTCCTTCTGATAGAACCAACCTGTCGGATGTGGGGGTATTAGGATTATCTGGCAGCCACCGCATGGTTCGGTACATAAGCACTGAAATCAGGTGCCCTATACTCATCGCCGAGGTTGGGTGTCCGCTTCCAGACTCCGCGCACATTTCAAGGGATAGTGCGTCAAGGGTAATAGCTCTTGCGTGGATAGCGTTTTCAAAAGACATCTGTGTGGATCCTTCCATCTTTGGATTCTAGCGGGTTGGGTGGGGCGAAAATAGGTGTTTTTCACATCTCTGCTTGAAAGTGTGCAGTATCGCATGCATTGACATTGTGAGCAACGCAAAAACACTGGAAAAACCTCAGGAACGAGAGATTCTTGGCCACTCTTGGTACACTCACCATATCACCGTTATTGGTAAAGTATAAGTTGTGCAGGGAAGATCAAAAGAGAGCAAAAAAGATGACAGTAAAACAAGCAACAAACATAAAAGTAGAGTGTGACCGAGAAGCCCTAGTTGAGGTAATGGGTCTAATAGCTGGTGTCGTGGCGGGCCGAACACCAACGCCATCGCTCCAGTGCGTCAAATTATCTGGACAAGATGATCGCCTTACTCTTTCTGCAACAGATGGTGAGATTTCATTAACGCTTACAACTGATTGTGTAAAAGATGTTGATGGTGGTGAAGTTCTCGTTCCAGCAGACAAGCTGTTTCAAATTGCACGATCTTGCGATGATAAGACGCTTATTCTTGTTGGTGATGGTGATAAACTCAATGTTCGCTCTTCTGATTCAAGGTTCAAGGTCTTTGGGTTTCCCGTTTCAGAGGCTCCAGAACCTATTGTTTTTGATGATGTTCAACCAGACTTTACTATCGATGGTAGTGCGTTCCGCGGACTGATGGAGCGCACAATCTTTGCGGCAGCAACAGACCATAGTCGGTATGCAATTAATGGAGTACACCTTGATTTACAAGGTGGTCACCTGCGTCTAGTTGCCACGAATGGTCATCGACTGGCACTCTCAACGGGTCCTTGTGACAACCATGTCGAGAAGGCGGATTGTATTGTCCCAACAAAAGCAATGATGTTGCTTAAACGGCTTCTACACGACGGGTGCGGAACGGTCTCTGTAAAAATAAATAATGGACAAATCGTATTTCACGTCGATGGTGAAGATGGTTGTACTTCAACGCTAACAAGTAATTTGGTTGAGGGAACATTCCCCCCATTTGAAGACGTCATTCCTAAGGACCTCGACCGAAAGGCAATTATTAACAAAGATTCCCTTCACCGTGCCGTTCGCCGAGCTCACTTGATGACAAACGAAGAGTCTCGTGGTGTTCGTTTAAAATTCGACAACAACACGTTAACAATAACAAGCCGTGCACCAGAAACTGGAGAAGCCGAAATCGAAGTAGGAATTGGCTCCTTCACTGGGGATACCTTAGAAATTGCTTTTAACCCTGTTTATATCATGGACGCATTGAAAGTTATTGATACTGACGAAGTGACTATTGAATTGAAGAAAAGCGAAAAGCCTGGTTTAATCCGAAGCGGAAACAGTTTCGTCTACATCATTATGCCTGTCAGTTTGCAATAACCGATACTCGTTCAACAATCTATGAATTATTTAGCACATCAACCCATCCGTTCAGGTATTCTTTGGTATATGAAAATTTCCCTTCGATTATTTGTTGTGTCCCTAATATTTGTCGCTGTTTCCTGTAGCAGTGGAATTAGTGATAAAAATCTAATCTACATAACACCAAAAGAAGCATCCGCCCTTGTTCAGGATGAGGTAATAGATGAAAACAATCTAGAGTTTGCGGTTTCTACAATAATTGTTGACTCAAGGCATGCCCATGAGTTCAAAAAAAAGCATATTGCTAATTCCATCAACATCCCCTTTGGTCGGCTAGGGGCAATGGCCTGGCGCCTTGACAACGTAGAAACAATCATCGTTTCGGGTGAAACAACTAGAGACCAGGTTTCCATTGCTATGAGTAAAGCACTACTTTCAATGGGCTTTACCGATGTAAAAACCCTGCGTGGTGGGTTTAAGGGCTGGGAAAGAGCCGGTGAGCCAATAGAAACTGAATGGAAAATAGAAACTACAGAATAACTGTTTTTTTTCTTGCCCAACGGGGCGATGAGCAGTACCCTTGTGGGGCTTCTATGTCGCCTCTTGTGTGGCCCTAAGAAGTATTAAAACTTATCGGACCAAGTAGCAACCAAAGTGGCGTTGGGTACGAATATATATAGTCTGATGCCGACAAATAGAGACTCAAATGAAATTTGTCCATGATTAATGGGCTTGTAGGAGAGATAAATAATGGTTTCAAGAATACTACTGACAACTTCAAT
>CAYZEX010000012.1:0-20827 GCA_964477675.1 uncultured Isosphaeraceae bacterium | reverse complement strand
CTGGAAGGAGACCGATCACCCCGATCGTTTCTACGATGCTTCTGTAACGAAAGATGGGGGGTGGCTTGTTGTCTCTGTCAACGAGGGCACCTCTTCAAACAATGCAGTATTAGTTAAAGGTCCAGAAGAAGACAAATTGCGTTGGCTCGTCAAAGACTTTGAAGCAGAAGTCTCTCTGATTGGAGGCATTGGAAATCGGCTTTGGTTTAAAACTGATCGTGATGCACCAAATGGAAAAATAATAGCCGTTACCTTGGAGAACAACGCTCCAACTTGGTCAGATGTCGTACCAGAGCAATTGAACATTCTCCGCAACGCTGACATTGTTGGTGGAAAAATTACATGTACCTGGCTTGAAGATGCTTCTTCAAAAGCAACCGTACACAATTTATCTGGTAACTATTTGTACGGAGTCCAAATGCCCGGCATTGGAACTGCTTCTGGTTTTCAAGGAGACAACAATGACAAGATTGTCTATTGGTCCTACTCAAGTTATAACCATCCACCATCTATCTATTCTCTTGCTTTAGATACTGAGGCAACTTCACTCTTTTGGAAATCAAAAGTTCCTCTCGACTTGTCTACCATCGAGGTTTATCGAAAATTCGTCACAAGTACGGACGGGGCTCGTGTTCCAATTTTTATAGTGGCAAACAAAAATACAATACTTGATGGAAACAATCCAGTGCTGCAATATGGATATGGAGGATTTGATATTCCTATTTTGCCTTATTTTTCTGCATCAAGAGCGACATGGATTGAACTGGGCGGGGTTCTTGTTGTGACTTGTATCCGAGGTGGCAGTGAATATGGACGCACTTGGCATGAGGGTGGGATGCTCGAAAACAAACAGCAATGTTTCGATGATTTTATTGCATGCAGTGAGTGGCTCATCAAACATAAGTGGACGAAACCTTCCCGCCTTGCGATTCAAGGAGGAAGCAATGGGGGCTTACTTGTTGGAGCTTGCATGACGCAACGTCCAGATTTGTTTGGCGCTTGTCTACCTGCGGTTGGTGTGCTGGACATGTTGCGATTCCCCCTCTTCACTGTCGGCTGGGCTTGGACGAGTGATTACGGCGACCCAAAAGATCCCAAAATGTTTGAATACCTACTTAAGTATTCTCCATATCACAATGTCACAAAGGGAACTTGCTATCCATCAACGATGGTTACGACTGGCGATACCGATGACCGCGTTGTACCAGGTCACAGTTTCAAGTTTGCATCTGAATTGCAATTCGCACAGTCCTGTGACAACCCAGTACTCATCCGAATCGAAACTCGCGCTGGCCATGGCGCAGGCAAACCAACTCGGCTTCGAATCGAAGAAGCTGCTGATGTGTACGCATTCCTTTGGCAATCACTTGGCATGTGATTGCGACCTAACTGTCACAGTGTAAACATGCTCAACGATTCGATAAGGGGACATCCCACAGCAAGTACATTTCTTGTGCTGCAGTACAATACGTAAATGCGAATCAAACTATCAAACCCACGGGGATTCTGCGCTGGCGTTCGCATGGCTATTGATATTGTCGATCAATTACTTGATGCGATTGGGGAAGATGAACCTTTATATGTCTACCACGAAATCGTACACAATCGACATGTCGTCAATAGGCTCAAAGAAAAAGGTGCAACTTTTATTGAATCAATTGAAGAAATTCCAATAGGGTCAATAGTTGTTTTTAGCGCGCACGGGGTAAGCCCGCAGACACGTCAACTAGCAAAATCTCGCCAATTGACTTGCATTGATGCGACCTGCCCATTAGTAACTAAAGTTCATGCAGAAGCAATTCGATATGCAAAACGAGGATGGCAAATTCTATTAATTGGACATAAAAATCACCAAGAAATTGTAGGTACACAAGGCGAAGCACCGGAGCACATCCAAATTGTTGAAACCGTTGCAGATATCAAAAACTTACAAATACAGGACCCTAACAAATTGTGTTACCTAACACAAACAACTCTTAGCGTTGATGATGCGGAGATAATTATTTCGGCGCTAAGAGATACCTTCCCAAGCATCCATGCACCCCCAACAGATGACATCTGCTACGCAACAACCAAAAGGCAAAAAGCCGTGCGGGAAGACTCTCCTGAAGCAGATGTCGTTCTTGTCGTTGGAAGTAAAAACAGCTCAAATTCTCTTCGGCTTACTGAAATTGCAGAAAAAGCTGGGACTAAAGCGTTTCTAGTGGACGATGTTTCAGATCTTAACAACCTTTGGTTTACAAATGCGAAAACTATTCTTGTCACTGCTGGTGCTAGTGCACCCGAACATCTGGTCAGGGAAATAGTTACTTATTTGACTGATCATTTTAATGGGCAACTTGAAGAGGAACATCGAATTGAAGAAGGCATGACATTCTCGATGCCAAAATCATTAACACATTTCCTACAAAAATCCAATGTAACGATTGATGGAAATCCTCAATGAACACGTCCACTCACGCACTTGAACTTTTTCCTAGGGATATTGAATCGATTGCTGCGAAGTTGGGCATGCCAAGTTATGCATGTGATCAACTCTCCAACTGGATATTCAAAAAACAAATTTTATCTGTTGAAGATATGACAAACATAAAGAAGAGTGTTCGTGATGAACTAAATGATATCTTACATTTCAGGCGTTCAAAAGTTGATAAAACACAACACGCATCTGACGGAACAATAAAAAAACTACTTACTTGGGATGATGGTATCAAACAGACTGAATGTGTTTTGATTCCAACAAAGACACGCAGAACTGCTTGCGTCTCGAGCCAAGTAGGTTGTCCAGTAGGATGCACTTTTTGCGCTTCTGGGCTTGGTGGGTTAGAGGGTAATCTCGATGTTGGGCAGATAGTTGAACAAATTATTCAACTCGATGCAAACTCAATTACTAATGTTGTATTTATGGGAATGGGAGAACCACTTTCTAATTATGATGCTGTAACAAGAGCAATCCGGATTATCAATGCTCCTTGGGGGCTTGGAATCGGAGCAAGAAAGATAACGGTCTCGACTGTGGGTTTACCCAAGGCAATTCAACGGCTTTCAACATTTGACATTCCTGTCACACTTGCGTTGAGTCTACACGCTCCAAATGACGAATTACGAAAACAACTCATTCCTTGGGCTGAATTTGCCTCAATAGAGGACGTTTTAAAATCGTGCAACTCATATTTTGAGGCTACAGGCAGAGAAATCACGCTTGAATATTTACTTCTTGGAGGTGTAAACGACCGAATTGCCCAAGCAAAAGAACTTGCAGATCTTTGCAAAACACTTCGTTGTAATGTAAATCTGATTCGTTACAACGAAGTCGATGAATTAGATTTCAAAAGACCAAAGGCAGAACAAGTACATAGGTTCCAAGAAACTCTAGAAAAAGGTGGCGTAAATTCTCACATTAGAGCAAGTCGTGGGCGTGATATTTCTGCCGCTTGTGGACAACTCAAGCGTGAAAAGCTTCGGGCTCTTTGACCAGAATTTCCTTAATCTCCTCAACCGAAACGGTATGCAATTCACCTTCTATGGCCAAGCGGTGCAAAGTATGGAACCTAGCCACCCATAACTCATACATTTCTGGTTCAACTGTGGCTTGAGTAACTGCATGTTGAATCAATTCACGGACTTCACGATCACGGCGATGCCCTCTCATACGCTTGGGAACTACACTTCCAATTCCAGAAGCTAAAACCGAAGACCAATCACTTGTACGCATATCTATTTGTACCGACCAATTCCAAAAACGCAAACGCAACCTTGATAAAAACCTTCGCTTCAAAGTGTCCCCTCGAGAATGTCGTACGTTCAACCTGTTTCTAATTCTTCGCAATATTTCAGGGCTTCTAGCCAATCGAGCAAGATAGACTGGATCACGAATTAATATAGATTCAGCGAGTGGCAAGATTGCTCTTCTAGTCAATTCCCTTCCTTTATCTGCACGATCAACAGCATACAACTTACAAACTAATTGTACAAAGTGAGACGTTGTTTCCTCTCCTCCCCAAAGCATACATCTTCTCAAGCCATTTATAAGATCCACCAATGCCTGCCTTCCTTCAACCGTTTCCGATAATCCTGGCAATGATTGATGGACTTGGCGGATAAACCGCTGCATCATATTCCCCTTAGCTACTCCTCGTTTACCGAGTATGTAATAGTCTCGAATAGTTCGCTTTATTAACCTTGACAAATCCACTTGGAATTCTTCTTTAATTGGCTGCCATGCTGTTTCAGGATCTAACGCTGCACGTCTACCAAAATCAAATGCTTCTTTCGTTCTTGCAAACCCATCTTCCTCAACTTTCTCTATTGCCGCATTCATCGCATCAACGGTAACTGGTATAAGACCAAGTTGAAAAGTCATACCAAGTTGAATAAGATCGCCTAAACGTTCATTATGAAATCGATATCTTGCTAATGAGGCGAAACTTCTCAGAACAGAAACTTCAGCATCACACGACTTACCGATGGTATCAACATCTATAGTTCGAGGCATTCCATCCACATCCTCAAGTGCTAATTGTTTCTCGAGGGGATCTATATTGATTATTGCATAAGTGCGGTCTGGAGAAGCAACTTGTAATGAACCTGTTGGATCGATTGCATGCAACACCTCCTCTCTATCCCATCCAATAAGTACATCCGCTTCACCCCAAGGAATTGAAGCAACGAGTTGTCGAAATGACCGTTTAGTTCGCCTGCCAGTAAACAATATTTGTGCCCATGCATTTCTTCCAGCACCTACAGAAGTGTTATCACATTGAGAACACACTTCATGCCCCATTTGTCTTCCCGCTTCAAGTAGAACCTTGCCCACCACGCCCGGCTGATCTCCTCGATAACCTGCAATATGCACCCTCCACACTGGCGATGATGCATGGATAGGCTGAGGCGGTGTCAATCGCTTTGTGGTTTCTGTAACTACTCGAACTGGGGGTTTAGTTCGGGTAACTTCAACACGCTCCAAAATTGGGCGTAATGAAATTCTCCACTTTCTTGACTTTGGCTGGGCACGTCTAATGCTCAACGAAGATTCCAAAGGCATTGCAGGAATGCCCGCTTTGGGATTCCAAAGTTCAATTGGTTCATGTCGAACTGATGCCATCTGTTCTATTGGAATCACAATAGCGTGCTGTGGTCGGAACCCGAGGAGATCAATCTCTTGTGCATCAAGAGAAAGTTGTTCTACATCAAATCGGAGTTCTGAACCATCAGAAACAATTATTATTGAAAGACCCTTCTTAGTACTGGCTTCTTCTATTGCAATATCTAAATCTTCACTGTTATCCAGAGAAACATAAACAACCGAACTGTGACCATCGCCTTTCTCAGATGCAACTGAATCTACAATCGCAGAAAGAATATTGTCTGCCTTACTGCAATTCCACACTAGCATAATCCTTGTTTGTCGCTGCCATCTAGAATCACGTATAACCCCAGCACCAGCAGCAATAAAATTCTGTTCACCCCATGTTTCTACGTATACAACTTCATCTGTATCATCGTTATAGTGTTCCCCATCGATTATGAAATGGGGTGAAGATTCAATTCCTCCAAGGACTCTCACAGCAACTTCCTTCAAGAGGTTCAACGCAGCCTCAGTTCCAAAAGATAACTGAGTTGATGGCCTAATACCTAATGGTTGAATTTGTTGCAATAACTGTTTGTTAATTTCAACTGAAGGTTTCACTTCCTGTAATAAGTGCTGAGTTAATCTCGCAACAACTGAAGGATGAAGGGAATCGTCAGGGACTTTCACTGGATCCAACTCTGGATCAATGGGCGGCAACACACTTCCCCAAATTGCAGCAACTTCTCCCCCTTCACGTTGTAAAGATTGTGCAATCGAAACAATTTCTTGTTCTACCTCACCCGGTCTCGGCTCAAGTACAACAACAAGTCTACAACGCGATATTAAACGTTCAACTGGAACTGCATCAATGGGATGAATCAACCTCAGATTCAACATTGGAACTCGGCCAAACAACTGTAATTCGTGAACAAGATATTTCAAAGCAGGATCCGACATTCCTACAGTTACGAATCCAACGGACATTTTTTCTCCAGGACTTGGCAATGATCGCTGTTTATTTAACTCAAATTTTCTGCCCAGACGAATAGGGCTCATCAATTCTGCTTGGCGATAATGTTGCAATTCTTCTGACAGAGATCTATCAATAGTTGCAGAACTACTTAACAAACCATGGTGGGCAATAAGCACTACTGCTTCAGAAGTGGAGGCAGATATATTTGCTGCAGCCAAAGCACAATGCAACACTTCATCTGGATTGCATGGTTCTACTACTGAAAGACCTGCACGTTTCGCAAATTCCCTTGGATATATTTGAGGTGCAAGGAGAGGATTATCCTCAACAACTAGAACTAGCGCATTACTTACTGTCGCTTTGCTAGCCAAATTGTACACGTTTGCTACTTGCCTATTTGGTACAAAAACAACCGCTGGTTTATTATCTTCACATGCCAATGTTACGCCCCTGCTAGCAGTGAATACTGAAACGCATTCTCCCATAACAGATGCATTCCCCCAGAAAGGATTACACTTAGGTGAGTAGATAACCCACTTTTGGCTGTATTCTCGCAAACCCTCAAAAATAGCAGGAATCATCCATATTGATTCTAATTGAAACTGTTGCGACTCGGTGTTAATCATACAACACCTTTTGAGGGAAGAATCCAACGCTGCATCGCTTCTGCAAAACCATGGTCATCATGGTGACCGGTTAACACATCAGCATGGGACTGGACTTCAGAGTTAGCATTTTCCATCACAATTGAAAGCCCAACCTCTTTTAATAGTTCAATGTCGTTCAATCCATCACCAATTGCTGCAATTCTACTCCGATCTATCGCATCACCTAAATGCTGCTCGAGCATTGACCATTTATTGACGGAGAAACCAAAAACTTCAAGCAAGTGAGTCGATGATCCCGTTGCTTCAGAGCAGGTCACTGCTGACCAATGTTGAAGTTTTGCTCTGCCGTCTAACTCAGATTCAAGTTGAATTGCGATAGGAGACAGATGTTCTTCCTCTGCAACCGCTCCAACCCGAAGTGTATGCTCTGGCCAAGGATCATCTTCAAGTGATTCTATTTCTTCGATTGAGATTCCCAGTGAGTCAAACCACCATAATGAAGCCGCATGCAATGGAGCATCACCAACTAAGACATACTGCGTTGCGCAAACAGTATCATCTTTTAACAGCAAGCATCGATGCTTTCCTTCCAGTATCTTTGTAGTAACTTCCTCAACAACCATTTGGTTCACAGTATCACTCGCAAGAGCATTCCCTTTAGAGTCCGTTAATTGAGAACCCCCTGCAGTTATGCAAACTCCCTGATGCTGTATGTTCTCAAGAATGTGTCTACACTCCCTGAAACAACGGCCAGTAGCAACAACTACTTCGATGCCATAATCACGCACGCTATCCAAAGCATGAAGATTTTGGCTAGATACTTCGCCTTGTTTACATAACAGCGTACCGTCCAAATCCAGCACTAATACATCCCATTCATTCTTTTTCACATCAGTAAACTACGTTCTCAAGTGAAATTGAGCAACCCCTGCAAAAATTGACTTGATTCTTGTGCTCTTTCAGATTACCCTTTAGATGTGCGAAACCCACTGGAGAAGAAAGAGTGATTGAATCTGCCTCGAGTGTGATTCCTACATCGCTTGCTAGTTCTTTAGAACCAGTACTCATCAAAGAAACAAATAATAAACTTGGGGATATTCATTGGTTTCGTACTGACTGGCAACGAAGCGGAGCCGCAACGGGATTTGCTAAGTGGAGAGATGGGTCTGCAGAAACACAAGGTGTCGTCATTAAATTTCCTGTCATCGAACGAGAGTTACGGTGGACACGTTGTATGCAAGAGGCAAATGACGTTGCTCCTAAATTATTTGCAAGTGGTGAACAGTTAAATGGTTATGACCTCGCGTGGATGATTATTGAACGCTTTCCGGTTGGTCCCCTAGGCAAACAATGGGAATCCACGAATATTCAAAGAATCGCGAATGCTGCTGCTAGATTCACAAAATATGCAAGCGAATTTCCAATTGACAAAAAAGGTCGCAAAGAAGACTGGGACACACTTCTATCTGCAGCAAAAAAAAGCGTTAGGGAGAACCACATTGCAGAAGAATCGAAATGGAAAAGAGCGCATTCGCTACTTGCAAAAAAATTAAATGTAATTCTTGAGTCCTGGCGTTCAAGAAGAATAGATCAGTGGCTTCATGGAGATCTGCATTTAGCGAATGCAATGTGTCGAGAGGAAGGACCCGATGCTGAAGTCTCGCTCATCGACCTTGCAGAAGTGCATCCCGGACATTGGATTGAAGATGCTGTATATCTAGAAAGACAACTATGGGGACACAAGACTAGACTAAAAGCGACTAGACCCATTCATGCCATGGCAAAAGCACGAAAGTCACTCGGTTTAAGGGTTGATGATGATTACATTGAACTTGTCGATATCAGACGAATTCTTCTTGCTGCAACTGCACCTGCTTTCATGCAATCCGAAGGTGATCCAAGATACCTTTCATCTTGCCTTCAACAATTCCAAAATGCATCTGACAGATTGCATTTGTAGTGATGTGCTAAGATTTCACGATGATTACAACTCTACTTGAAAAGATCCGACCTCTAGCAAGGTCTATTAAGTACGGTCGACTCTACGCAGGGCTCAATCAGATTCTTCAAATATAAACGCTCAGCCACTGAACCCTCCTATTTCATTTGTCCTAGGATGCGGCAGATCAGGCACAACAATCCTTGGCAAACTTCTTGCGTCACATGATGACGTACTCTATCTTTTCGAACCATACCACCTTTGGAGGGCGGTTCAACCAGCCACCGATATGATTCAGTTGTACGGTGATTGCGACTCACATTGCATTATGGGAAAAGAATTTGCCACTGAACTTGAAATTCAGCGTTTTAATGCATGTATGTTTGCAGAATGCAACCGCTCTCGCAAAACGTCTCCTAAAGTGATTGAAAAAACTCCCATTAACGCGATGCGAATTGCATTCTTATCAAAGATTAGTCCCCAGTCACCAATACTCCATCTCGTTCGAAATGGCATTGATGTTGTTCGCTCAATTGAACGGTTATCAAGCACGAACACTTACCAAATGAGTGGCAAGGGCGATTGGAACCAATGGTGGGGAAGAGATAACTGTAAGTGGAAAGTACTTGCTCAAGATGCAATTCGACATGGCTATTTTGCCGATGAAGTTGCGTCACTTCAAACAAACATCCAAATGGGAGCCTTAGAATGGCTCGTTACTCTTGGAGAGATTCAATCAAACCGAAACCATTTGGGAGAAAAATTACTTGAAGTTAGTTACGGTGATTTGACGGAGAGCCCAAATACCCAATTAACCGCAATCTGTAATCATTTTGGCATTACGCCTGAGAAATCTTGGCTTGAGCACTGTTGCAGTCAACTCGACAGTGCTCGTAAAAATCTGGGAGAGCCAATAGTGCTTCCACCTCAAATGTGCGATGCATTCAACCATTTCCAAGAAGAATATGGCTTTGACGGGCGTGCAATCACGAATTGACTGTTTGCGGAGGAATGCAATCTCCGATAGAATGCGCAATTCTCAATAAGGACGGCATTTATGGATCGCGATAGATTAAAAGACATTCAAACAGCAGACCTATCTGACAGCCAAGTAAACGAAGATTTCGTATTTTGGCTCAAGACGAAAGGTCCGAGTTACCTTTTCATCATCATGATTGTCATCGCTGCCTACATGTTTTTTGTGAAATATAAGCAGGGGAAGATTGCCCATCGTGCAGAAGCATGGATTGCATACACTGAGGCTAGTGCTGCTGGATTACCCGCTTCTCATGAAGATATCGCACAGTCGTTTTCAGAAATTGACTCCCTTTATCGCCTAGGCCTTCTAAGTGCTGCTGATGGATATATGAAATCCGTAATTACCGGTCAAGAAATTGGTAGTACAAGTGAGTTCACAACAATCATTTCAGATGAAGATCGAACCTTCTACCTTGAAAAAGCAGATGCTCTCTACGCTCGAGTGATTGAAAATGACAGCAACCTGCCTGAACACACTTTGCTTGTTGTATCAGGGTTGAACGGTCGCGCAGCAGTTGCTGAGTCAAACGGTCTTATTGAAAACGCAAGAAGTTTTTACGAAACAGTCATCGCCCGAGCGGGTACACAATATCCAGCACTCGCTAAACAGGCTGAGAAACGTATCAACTCTCTTGACATATTAGTTGAACCAGTCATCCTACCCTCAGATGCTGAAGTAGCCGCTCGTACAAACCAAGCCCTGCAAAGAGACCCTGCTCCAATCAACTCCTCTTTAGACGAACTTTCACTTCCCACTGAGTCCGGTCAGTAACAATGAGTTCGCCGAGTGATCGGTCAAAAAAGTTTTTAGACGGCGGAGGAAACATCGATACGGATGCATTATTCCTCGCATACGAGGAGCAAAAAGGCGATGAAGATGAAAGAATTGAAGCAAGCTTTACAATTTCAAAGGAACTCAACAGGCGTTTAGATAGTTACTTAGCGACACGAATTCCTTTTTTATCACGAACAAGTATCAAAAGACTTGTGGAAGAAAAAGATGTGACTGTCAATGGATTAGTTCCAAAACCTTCTACGAAATTACATAAGGGTGACATTGTAAATGTAACGCTTCCCCCCCCACCCTCAACAGATATACCTGCTGAAAACATTCCGTTAAAAATTATCTTTGAAGATCATGACCTTGTTGTCATAAACAAAGACGATGACATCATCGTCCATCCTGCACGATCAAACAAATCGGGAACTATTATCAACGCACTCGCTTGGCATTTTCAACATGTTAGTGATGGAGAACTCTCTAGCGTTGGTGAGGAGTTCGCTCGACCAGGCGTAGTCCATCGTCTTGATCGGCACACAACAGGTGTTATGGTTGCAGCAAAAACTGACACTGCCCACTGGAGGCTAGGGAAACAATTTGAAAAACGGAAGACGAAAAAAAGATACCTCGCCGTTGTCCATGGTGAAGTCGAACCACTTACAGATATCATTGATGTGCCCCTAGGGAAACACCCTACCAAGCGTGATTGCTACGCAGTTCGTTGGGACGACACGGGAAAACCGTCCACCACAATCTTCCACGTCCGTGAACTCTACGATGGTTACACCCTTCTTGAACTTGATTTAAAGACTGGTAGGACTCATCAGATTCGCTTGCATTTGCAACATCTTGGGTATCCAATTGTTGGAGACGACATCTATGGAGGAAAGCACTTGAAGGTATGCGACATTGTTCCTCGAGGTATCACATACCAACGAGGTAGATTAGAGTATGTAATGCAACGTCAAGCTCTACATGCGAGTTATCTTTCATTCACACATCCGATTACTGAAACTCCTATGGAGTTCACTGCTCCTATTCACGGAGACATGGCTGAACTCGTCAAGATGTTACGTGAACATCGCTTCAAAAAAGCACATTCTCTCCCAAACACCATCATCGACCTTGATGCTACCGTGCAGTATTCGGATTCCTAATCAATTACAACCTCTTTACATTTCAGTTGGACCAAATCCAAATAGAATCTCCCCTGAAGTTCTAACGCATTTTGATTGTGACTAGAGCAATCATGGCGAGCACGACTGCAATCAACCAGAATCGTGTAACTACCTGTGATTCTGACCAACCCTTCATATGAAAATGGTGATGAATAGGAGCGCACCGGAAGATGCGCTTTCCTCCAGTAAACTTAGAATAGTAAATTTGTAAAAAACTACTTCCAATTTCAACGATAAAAATACCTCCTATAATAAGGAGTAAAAATTCTTGTCGAATGATGATCGCAATAGTTGCGAGTAAGCCACCAAGAGGCATTGATCCTGTATCACCCATAAAGACTTGCGCTGGATGGCAGTTGAACCAAAGAAAACCAAGGCAAGCACCTGCAGATGCTCCAGCCACAACCATCATTTCTGCAGAACCCTCAACGTATGGCATCAGCAAAAAACCCGCTAAATCTGGAGAGCCTGCTACAAAACACAGCACCATCATTGCAAAACTTGCAATCATAACCGTTCCAGGAGCTAAGCCATCAAGTCCATCCGTAATATTTACAGCATTGGACATAAGCATCACCATAAAAATTGAGAGAACGATGAATGAACCTGCACCAAGAATGATGACATTGGGGGAAATTAGAAGAGCCTCATTACCAGGCAAATATGTCCGTACAAATGGCAACGTTAGTGAATGTGCTGCTTCATTTGGTGCAGCGTATTTCCAAGCCATAAATGCAACAATAAGCCCAATCCCAAATTGAAATAACAATTTCTCCCAACGGTATAACCCATCTCTAGAACCGGGTTTTCTATGTCCAGCAACTAATTTCAAATAATCATCGGTTCCTCCCAACAAAGCGAATAAAAATATTGCCATCAATAACAATTGCACGTATTGATTAAACAAGTCAGCAAGCAATAGTGTTGTTATCAAAACCGATCCAATCAACAGAACGCCGCCCATCGTTGGCGTATTCTCACGGCTCTTCATGAGTAAATCTAATTCTTTATGGTTAAATAAAGCGCGGTCACCAATTTTCAATTTAACCAAGAGCCGAATCATTGGCTTACCGAAGGTAATTACGATAAAGAAGGCTACTACAACTGCAGTGAACGCACGAAATTCACGTTGATAAAGTACTTGAAGAAATGAATACAACCCGATGTCGTCTAGCCATTGGTCCATTGATTGCAGTAAGTTGTAGAGCATGTGTTCCTTGTATCGTCGGCTACGTGCTTGAAACTTTTGTTTGTTGTTTCAACTCAATGATTCTATCAAGTGCCATTCCCCTAGACCCCTTGATTAAAACAGAGTCGCCTTCTTGTAAAAATGAAGCGATTCGTTTCATTGCCAGTTCCGAGGCCACCATTTCATGGACCGAAGGAATTGATTCTGAAACTACCTTCATACATTGACCAACCAAAATAACGACGTCGGGTTGAACCTTTTCAATAAAAACAGTCATCAAACGGTGTTCAGCATGTGAACTTTCACCTAATTCAAGCATATCACCAAGCACAAGTATTTTACGCTTTAATTCCAATGAACTAAAAAAGTCCAAAGCCGACCGCATCGAAGCGGGGTTTGCATTGTACGAGTCATCATAAAATGTAATCCCGCAGACTTCAATTCTACGCAATCTTCCATGTGGCGATTCAACCTTTGCAACCAATGCCATCAAAACTGAGAAACAGAGCCCCGTTGCAAAGTGTGCAGCAACAACTGCAAACGCTGCATTCCAAGCATTATGTTCCCCAAGAACCCTGAGAGTAACCTCGTCTGCCCCACCAATTGCAAGCGTCGCAAAACCCATCGCATCAATCCCAGTCTTTATTTGAACATCTGCATTTTTTGATGTTCCTATGGTGCAAGTTCTTCCTTGGATGGAGAAACCTTCTAATTCGATTGACTCTGGAACGATTGCAATTCCATCGCTTGATAACGCCTGAAGCAATTTGACTTTCTCACGCAACACGGTTTCTTTATTACCAAACCCTTCTAAATGTGCACAATCAATGGAAGTCAAGAGTGCAATATCTGGCTTAACTAATGAAGCAAGTGGTTCAATTTCTCCAACATCGTTCGCCCCGACTTCCGCAACAAGATATTCTGCATTTTCTGCCGCAAGAACCGTTAACGGTACACCTAAATCATTATTAAAACTCTTCTTGGAAGCAACAACGTTTTCACCCAGCAACGCTGCAACCATATCTTTTGTTGTAGTCTTTCCAACTGAACCGGTAATAGCAATTACACTTCTCGCTGGAAGTTCAGAACGTCGCATCATAGCAATGTCAAAAAGAGATTCCCTTACATTCCGCACGATTATCTGAGGAATATCGACTTCAACTTCTCGTTCAACAACGACAGCGCTACACCCACTTTGTTCTGCATTTCTAACAAACGCATGCCCATCTACTTGCTCACCCTGTAACGCAAAGAAAACGTTGCCAGATGAGCATTCCCTTGAGTCAATAGTTGCACCAAAACACTGAGCATCACTCTGACCAATCAACTTCCCTCTAAGGCATTTTGCAAGTTGACCACATGAGTACGGCACTGTGTTATCGACCCAGCCTATTGCAAATTGCTTCTTTCGCAACTAGCACATCATCAAAGGGAACTACTCGGTCGCTCAATATCTGGTTCTTCTCATGCCCTTTACCAGCAATGACTACTATGTCGCATTCGGCCGCTGACTTTATTGCTTCTTGAATTGCTTCGCGTCTATCAACGATCCTGTGTACAAGTGGTAATCGATCTTGAGGAACACCATTTAATACTTCATCTAATATTTTTTCTGGATCTTCACTTCGCGGGTTATCACTCGTTGCGTAAGCGATATCCCCTACAGTCGAGGCGATGCAACCCATTCGTGGGCGTTTTGATCTATCCCTGTCTCCACCACAACCAAATACAACGTGTAATTTACCTCCATCTGGTAATACGTCCCGAATTGCCCATAGCATTTGTTCTAATGCATCGTCAGTGTGAGCAAAATCAACAAAAACAGTCGAGCCATCTGCGTCTACTCGCTCAAGTCGTCCTGGTGGAGTTGCTGCAGAAGATAACCCCTCATGAATTTGTTCCGGAGTTACTCCAAGAAGATAACAAACGGTTGCTGCTTGCAACGCGTTGGTAGCGTTGTGCCTTCCAATCAACGAAAGTCTAGTTTCGATGACACCCCAATCTCCATGCAATCGTACGAGTGAACCGTCAAGTTGCTCCTGCACAATTTCAACCCAAGCCGAAGCGGCATCGCTTTCAGTTCGACACGATAGCACCGTAGCCGATGCCCTATCCGCGACAGCCCAACTCGCTGGATCATCCATGTTGATAACAGCAGCGGTTGACAATGTATCAAATAATTTCATCTTGGCTTGTAAATAAGCGTCAGCAGAACCATGATAATCTAAATGGTCACCAGATAAGTTCGTAAAAACTCCTATATCAAAATCAAGCGCAGCAACCCTACCTTGATCGAGTGCGTGGCTAGAACATTCCATCACTGCAACTTCACAACTATTTGCAACCATTGCTCGCAATATCTTGCCGATGTCACAAAAGCTAGGGGTTGTCAAACTCGATTGCTCTGTAGCAACGCCATCGTCACACACAAGAGTGCCAAGCATGCCACATTTTTTTCCTGATACATTCAAGATGTGTTGGATTAACCAAGTAACTGTCGTTTTACCGTTGGTTCCAGTAACTCCAACTAAAGAAAGTTTTTTTGATGGGTTGCCATTAAAACGCTCTGCAATAACAGCACCAACTTTACACGGATCACATGTTTCTATGATTGTCACATCACAGTGTTTTAGTGAATTCGCTGCTTCAGGTGTGCAGACAATAACCGTTGCACCGTTCTTAATTGCATCATCAATAAAACCGGCTCCATCTCGCCTAACACCACTTCTCGCAATAAATAGTGCGCCAGATGTCACTCGTTCTGAATGTTGGACTACATCAAACACGGGCGTAGTGGGGTTTCCAATCAGCCGTGTATCGAGTCCTTCGATTAGTGCTTGAACCTTGTGCATCCTTGCGCTTACAGGATACAGGAGATTGCCTTCCTATGGAAGGATTAGCATGGCATCTCCGTAACTGTAAAATCGGTAATCAGATTGAATCGCATGTGAGTACGCGGCTTGAAGACGCTCAATTCCAATTTTTGCTGCCACTAGAGTCAACAACGTTGATTTGGGTAAGTGAAAATTCGTCAGCATTCCATCAACAAGCTTAAAATCAAAAGGAGGAGCAATCATAAGACGTGTGGTTCCAGAAAGTCCACCCGTTTCGGGCCACGAAATCATCGATGGCAAGGACTCTAACGTACGCACTGTAGTAGTACCAACGGCGATGATTGGGCGGCCTTCTAACTTAGCACCTTTAATTGTGTGCAGCGCATCTTGCCTAACTTGCCACGACTCTTCATGCATTTCATGCTCTTCAATCGTCTGCGTCTCGATTCCCTTGAATGTGCCTGCACCAACGTGCAGCGTAACTGGCACGAGTTCAATTCGCGAGGATTGCAGTGCTTCTAGTAATTGCTCATCAAAATGAAGCCCAGCTGTTGGGGCTGCAACGGAATAATTTTGCTTTTGATCAGCGTAAATAGTCTGGTACCGTTCTTTATCAGAGGCTTCGTCAAATTTTTGTTCACCCCTGGCTCCCACAATATAAGGAGGAATCGGGGTCACTCCTATTTTCTTCAATATTGCTCTCGCTCCTGAAGATTCTGTGCAAGAACATTTCCAATGTTTATCAACCCGTTGAACCAATTCTAGTTGCACCCCCTCACAAAGTTCAAGTTGCACACCAGCACGCAACTTGCCATTAGCCTTGAGCATCACTACCCAATCGTCACCATCTTGATGCAAAAACAAGCCTTCAACTTTTCCACCTGTACCAACTTTCTTCGCCATGAACCTCGCTGGGAGTACCGCTGTTTCATTTACCACAAGCAATGCCCCTTCTGGCAACAATGATGGCAAATCACAAACGTGCTTATCTACAAATGATCCATGTTCTACGACCAGTAACTTTGCAAAAGACCGAGGGGTTGCAGGGTGCGTCGCAATTCGCTCATGCGGCAAATCGTATTCGAGATCTTCTATCTTTAGGCTTGTTGGCACGATGATACCTTGTATTGCTCTGGGATATATGGAATTAATTCTGCAGGAATTTTTTTCAACCCACGTCGTAATGCTTTAGAAACAGCATACTGCAAGGCGTTCTCTCTTCGTTTTAGTACGTTAGCAGTTATCGTAATTTCATTCGCCTTCATTGCCTTGAGAGACCATTCCCAAGCATAGAACTCTTCAAGGCATCGCGGTTTATAGGTACGGAATCCAATCGCATGATGACCGACTTCATGCAAAAAAATCGCGCAACTCATCGGTCCTTTTGGGTATGGGGACTCAAGCATTCTAAAAATATTCCCCTGCTTGTCCTTCAACTCCCATGCACAACCACTCATAGACGTTCGCCACTTTCGAATTTTGAACCCATAGGCATCCTTCATCTTTACGACAACAGCATCGTACTTCGCCTGAATTGGTCTAGGTTTCTTTGACCCAACCACCCTTGCCTCTGCCACCTTTGGCTCTGGCGGTTTAATCACATCCCACAAGGTTAATGCTAGTGACTTCACACTCATGGTTGCACCTTGCACGTATCTCCAATAGAAATGTCTCTTCCATTACAAAAGTCTTTCCATGACATCGCTTTGCTACCTGCAGGTTTCATACTCAAAATCTCAATGCTTCCTGTTCCTGTTGCAATTGTGCCATCCGCTAACACTTCACCGATGGTTCCACTACTCTCTTTGGCAATCGCGTTGAGAATCTTGCAATCAACTCCAGAAATATTCAAATGGCACCCTGGCCAAGGAGACAAACCCCGAATAGTATTTGCAACTGTTTTAGAATCTTTCGACAAATCTACAATTGCATCGCTACGAGAAAGTTTAGGTGCATACGTGACGAGCGATTCGTCTTGTATAACACCAGATGAATCTCCATCTAAAACCTCTAACAACAATTGTGCTCCTAGGTGTGAGAGCCGGTCGTGCAACTCCCCTGCGGTTTCCGCTTCGCCAATTTCGGTTGAAACCTGACCAAGCACAAGCCCCGCATCCATTTTTTCTGCCAAAGTTATCACGCTCACTCCAGAACATGAATCGCCATGCATTACTGCTGCATTTATCGGTGACGCTCCACGCCATCTTGGTAGAAGCGAAGCATGCAGGTTCATTGTTCGTTGTTTGATTATTAACTCTTGTGATAGTTTTTGACCAAATGCAATAACGACCATTGCATCTAATTGCATATCTGCAACAGACTCAAGAATCATTGGTTCATTTACATCATCAGTTTTAAAGACATTTAGCCCATTCTCGGATGCCCATGTTCCAATTGGAGTCGCTTTTGGCTTTCGGTTTCGTCCTGCGGTTTTATCCAGCGATGTAATAACCCCGACAACATCATGCGAAGTTGCAAGCTCTTGCAATGATGGCAAACCAAACTCGCCAGAACCAAGGAAAACTATTCGCATTGCGCTCGCTCAAGATTTCGGATTAATTTCCTATTCACTAGCCGATCCATTGCTGACATCTTATTAATAATAAGAATTCCATCAAGATGGTCGTACTCGTGCTGCCAAACTCGAGCGAGAAAATCTTCACTGGACATCTCTGCACTTTGGCCCATCGCGTCAAACCCTGCTATTTGAATACCAATTGGTCTACGAATATCACACCTAATTTCTGGCAAACTTAAACATCCCTCTTCTTCTATCGCGATAGCTTCATCAATCACTTTAAGCGATGGATTAACCCAAACAATCCCTGAATCTCCATCCTCTGGATGCCTCGTAACAAATAACCGCCAAGGGAGCCCTATTTGTGGCGCGGCTAACCCGACCCCCTCGTGCTCAAACATAAGTTCGATCATGCGTTGAGCAACCTGCTGAACGTTTGAATCTGTAGGATCAACCTCATGAGCCCGTTCCATCAAAATAGGTGTTGGATATAGGACGAGCGATAGAGTTTTTGGGTCCACTGGCATTTGAACATTCTACCCTCTAGCCATTGAACCAATGTAGAATATCGATTACCCTTTAGGGTTTACCAGTATGGCACTATTTCGCAAAAAATCAGACCCAACAGAAATCTTTTTGCCTGAACCTGAAAAGGCAAAGGCATGGTTTGAACGGGCTCGGGAAATGGCAGAAAGTTACAACTTCGAATCTGCATTTGCTTTTTTTGCTAGTGGGTTCAAACTCGATCCTCGAGATTTAGAAGTTCATAAAGAGGTAATAGAAATTGCCTCAACATACCATTCTCGTGGTGGAGATGCCGCCAACAGCAAGAACATAAAAAAGATAGATGGCACAAGTGAAATAGACATTTTTATCACTGCACTTTTTGTATGGTGGCACGACATAACGAACCCGAAACTTGGGATGAAAGCAGTTGCATCTGCTGTTGAAGCCAATCAGCTCAAGTTCGGGGCGGAGATGGCAGACATTATTCTTTCTATCTCGCAAGGTGGCAAAAACGCCCTTACTTTCAAAGAATTAAAGAATTTAATGGAACTGTTTAAATCTACCGATGCATTTGACCAAGCGATTAGGGTTGGGCAGGCTGCCCTACGTCTGAAACCTGAAGATTCTGCCCTTGAACGAGAATTGAATGAACTCTCTGCTGAAAGGGCAATGTCAAAAGGTGGCTACGAAGAGATGGGAGGCAAAGAGGGCGGATTTCGGAAGTTTGTCAAGGACATTGATAAACAAAAAGAACTCGAAGAAGACGATGCAATTGCTGGATCTGGCGGAAGCGACGCTCGCGGGCTCGAGAGAGCGAAACAAGAATTTGAAGATAATCCCTCTTCACCCGACTCTATTGCTCTGTATGTCAAACATCTTAGAAAACAAGATACCGTTGAATCGATAAAAATGGCTTTTAAAGTTTTGATGACTGGATTCAAATCAACACAACAATATCGATTCCGAATGGAGGCTGCTGACTTAAAAATTGAGATGAGTTTGAAGCAGTTAGAGCGCATGGAAGACCAACTTGCAACTGAACCTAATGAAGACCTTGCTGAGCGTGTAGAAAGTGCTCGCAATGAATTGCAAGAGTTTCAAAAACAAGAATATAAAGAACGAGCTGAAAAGTATCCAACAGATCGAAAAATTCGTTTTCAACTTGGCGAACTAGCTGTAGCAGACGGTGATATTAATCTTGCAATGGAATGTTTTCAAAAAGCAAAAGATGAACCCCGCCTGCGTGTTCGTGCAGGTCAAGAACTCGGTCGTTGTTTTGCTGCTGAAGACTGGCACACTGAAGCGATTGGTGAATTCAAGGAATCAATTAAAGCGCTTGCGGGCAGTGACAACGATATGGAATTGGACCTTCGTTATGATCTAATGAAATCGCTTTCTGCTAAAGCGAAAAACGATGAGAACATCGATCTTGCACGCGAAGCTATGGATATATGCTCTAGCATTGCAAGAAAAAACATCTCATATCGAGACATCAGAGAATGCCGACGCAGTTTAAGCGACCTTGTCAAAGAACTCGATTAATTACCTCCGAGGTAATTAAATCACCAAAATCCAAGATAGCGCTCGAGGTCGATTTATGTGTTGAGTCCGTTAACAAATTCTTTGTATTGCTCAATGGTATCAATTCCACTTGGCTGGGGTTCAACAGTGGCTACAGAGATGCTAAATCCATTATCAATTGCCCGCATTTGTTCAAGCCGTCGGCCAATCTCGTTCTGCGTAGGTTGCATGAAGACATAGGTCTTCAAAAACTCCGGTTGGTAAACATACAAACCGATATGCCGAAGTGAACCTTCAATCGTCTCTCTTGTAAAATCAACAGCAAGACCATTTTCTACTATTGCCTTGACAACATTCTCGTTTGCAATTTCTTCCTCTTGAAGTGCACATACAGCTGTCGACATCACACCATCACCAAGGGCTTCTACGGTTGCGTCAATTACAACAGGGTCAAGTTCGGGTTCATCACCCTGCATGTTGACTACCACATCACACTCCAAATTCTGCACTGCTTCTGCTATTCGGCTTGTTCCATTTGGGTGTTCGGCTGTCATGATGACTGCTGCGCCAAATGTTCTGCACACTTGGGCAATTTCATCGGAATCGGTTGCAATGAACACATCCGAGACAGTTTTGGCTGCATTTGCAACCTCCCAAGCATACTGAATCA